>CAYGFJ010000354.1:0-1950 GCA_964349115.1 uncultured Francisellaceae bacterium | reverse complement strand
TCATTGGGCTCATCAATGGCCTCATTCAAAGGAATATCCGAATTATTATCATCAAACAAGGCATGGATTTTAAAAAGCAGGACATGCAATCCAAAGTGATGGTTACCCTGTTTTCGTTATTTTCAGAACTGGAAAGGGATTTGATTAGCCTGCGGACCAAGGAAGCCTTGGCAGGCAGAAAAGCCCAGGGACAGATTCTTGGGAAGCCCAAGGGCACCATCCAGAAAAGTAAATTTGATGTGGATGTTGATAAAATAAAGGAATTGCTTGCTTTGGGGCTCTCAGTGAGGAAAATTGCTAATCTTTTAGGCTATAGTAATCACATCAGCCTCAATACCTATGTCAAAAAAAGGAAACTTCGAGAACATTTACCAGAAATTGACGCTTGGAATTTAGGTCTGACAAGAAATCCAAAAAGTGTGTCACTTTAAACGACACAGCATTCAGCTCTCTTGACCTGTTATTTAGGAAATTACTGCAGAAAAGAGCTCTGTAATCCCTGATAATTCAACATTTCTGAAATTTCTGGGGTTCCGGCTAGCAACCCCTACCTGAATTTCTTTTTGCATTGTTTCATCGAATGCTACTTCGTAACCACTGCGACCTGTTGTGTGATGTATAATATCCCTGATCCCACTTAAAATATGAATCACCCCCAGTTTCCTGGCAAAAGATCGACTATTGATGGTTAACTGTAAGAAAAAATCTTTGTAAGACATCGGGAACACTTCCTTTTAAAATTTTGCAACTCAACGTATGTGTTTGGTGGTATGGCTGCACCAGGTTATACTAAGCGAATATTGAGAGATATGTCAATCCATGATTTTATTGCTCTGGAAGAAATAATGAAATATAAATTAACTGTAGTGATTTTAACTTACAATGAGGCCATTCATATTGAACGAGCCATTCAAAATGTGACAGGATGGGCGGATAAAGTCATCGTATTGGATTCACACTCTCAAGATACCACTGCTAAAATTGCACAAGATCTCAATGCGGAGGTGATCTATCGAAAATTTGATAACTATAAAAACCAACGACAATACGCCATTGATTATTGTAAAAATCAAACGGAATGGATGTTATTTTTAGACGCCGATGAATATCTTCTAGAAGCGTTAAAAACCGAAATCAAAATCAGCATCACTCATCCACATATTACTGGCTATTATATGCCACGCCGATTTATTTTTATGGGCAAATGGATCAAGCGCGGGGGCTATTATCCAACCTATTTATTGCGATTGTTTCGACCGGAATTGGCCACAGTCGATCGTACGATCAACGAGCATGTGACGGTACAGGGCGCTACGCAAAAATTAAAGCATGATTTTGTTGATCACAACTTAAATGGGATTGGTTTTTGGATTGCCAAACATAATCAATACGCCACTGTTGAAGCAGAAGCGTTATTATGGGCTAAGCAAAACAAACCCGCCACTTCAGGAATAAATTTTTGGGTTCAAGCCGATCGAAAAAGATGGATTCGAGAAAACATTTGGAATCACCTTCCTCTGTTAATGAAACCATTTCTCTATTTTGCGTACCGTTATATGATTCGTTTAGGGTTTTTGGATGGCAAAGAAGGTTTGATATTCCATTTTTTACAAGGGTGTTGGTTTTGGTTTTTAGTCAGTGCAAAATATTTAGAAATGGAAAAAACATTAAGGAGTCAACAGTGATGGGCGCTCAACGTTTACCAACTGATACAGCAACAGATTTTTTTGGGGTGAATGCAGAGAGGTTTTTATCACGATATCGAAATTCTCCCGCTTTTGTAGAGCGCTATCAACTTTGGACAGAAAAATTAGAAAATTATATTGCCCCGGAAATTAAGGCTCTTGATATTGGATGTGGTCCTGGTGTTTTTAGTTTTTTTCTGGCAGCTAAAAATTGTAAAGTCATTGGCATAGATGGCTCTACACAAATGATTGAATTATGTAATAT
>CAYGFJ010000353.1:0-1973 GCA_964349115.1 uncultured Francisellaceae bacterium | reverse complement strand
ATCATATTGTTCTGTGAGCTCCAAAATAAACTGGAGTTGTTTGGCTTGCGCTCGTTTTGCGAGGGAGAGATGGACATTCACGATAAAGAGAGGGTCTTTTTCATTGCCGATACAAAAAGTGGTGATCCCCCGGCCAGGCACAGCAGACGGCAAAATATAGTGGTTTGTATTGTGAATGGGATAGCGCGATAACAGCCCTTTTGCATGATGGGCAAAGGGCCCAAACTTGCGTGTTGTTTGTTCCTGTGCGAAAGGAAAGGCGCACTCCTCGGCCAGGAAGTCGACATGGTTGACATAGCGACTGCGAATACTGCCAGCGTCCAATTCCTGCAAAGCCACCACATCAAAAGGGCGAATCACCTCTGCAATCTGTCTTAAATTCTGATCTCGCCTAGGATGGGGCAATAAATGATGCCAACTATGAAGCAGATAATGTCGCATACTGTGGCTCGGCATCGCGACTTGGACATTATAAGTCAAAATTTTAAGCGTTTCTTTTGGCATCTTTTTCTTCTATACTGCTTCTTTATGGAAAGAAGTAGTCTAACAATGACCCTCCCCTTTAAGCAAACAGAGTTCTACAAGAGTGCTTTCAAAAAAGGGGATCTACCGCCTGACACGCAAATAGAGCTTGCTTTTGCAGGTCGTTCGAATGTGGGCAAATCCAGTGTCATTAATTTGCTCACGCAACAAAAAAAGTTGGCAAAAGTAAGCAAAACCCCGGGACGTACGCAGTCAATCAACTTTTTTTTGTTACAGAACCCTATTTATTTGGTGGATTTGCCGGGCTATGGCTATGCAAAAGTAAGTCAATCCATACGAGAAAGCTGGGCTCACTTCATCCAAAACTACATCCTCGAGCGGCATTCCTTACGGGGCGTTCTGCTGATCATGGATGTGCGCCATCCCTTTACCAGCCTGGATCAGACCTTCATCGAATTGTGCCAAACACGCGAACTGCCTTGCCATATTCTTCTCAATAAAACAGACAAACTCAGCAATAATGAGATCTTCAAAACCAAGCAGTGTTTGACGAATCTTGTAAAAGGAGAGGATTATGCTAGAATTACTTGGCAGTTTTTCTCTGCTATGAATGGAAGGGGCTTGAATGATCTTCAAAAAGTGTTGGGCGATTGGACTCAGTAAATCCATTTTCTTGCTCTGCCTATGCACTCCAATACTTGTTATGGCTGATGATGGCACATCGACAAACAACACTTCTGCGGACAGCTCAACAGACACCGTCAATGACGCTGGCACACCTGCCCTCCCTACGCCAACGCAAGCACAAATGAAAAGCTCTGCATTTCAAGACCTGTTGAACAATTACTTTCCCTTAACCCCCAATCAAATCCATCAATTTAAAGATGAAGTGGCCCAACAACAACAGGCCAATATTACCCCTCCTGGCGCGAGCCCGCCTGAAGGCACCTCCTCCATTGTGCCTGTTACATTGAAACCAGGTGGAATCATGCCCATCATTCGCGTAGGTCAAGGAATGATTACTTCCTTGGTCTTTACCGATGCAGGCGGACAAGTTTGGCCCATCACCTCATACAGTATTGGTGATCCAGGTTCTTTCAATGTGCAATGGGATAAGGCGAGCGGCGTTCTCATGATTCAAGGGCAAAAACTTTATGCTGAAACCAATATTGGGGTGATGCTGCAAGGCATGACCATCCCCGTCATGTTGAACTTATTAATTGGCCAAAAGCGTTGGGACTATCTTGACTATATTCAGCTCGATCAATATCAACCCGGCGACATCAACGCCAACCAGCCCGTAGCCCAAGCGCCCTCTTTCCTGACTGATGTGTTAAATGGCACCCCCCCTCCTGGCTCAGTCGCCTTAAATGTATCAGACACCAATGCAGCTCAAATGTGGTCATATCAAGGCCAATATATTTTGTTGACGAAGGCCACCTTATTGTCTCCCGCTTGGACGTCTCGCGCCGACGGCCCCGGCCCCACCC
>CAYGFJ010000352.1:0-1992 GCA_964349115.1 uncultured Francisellaceae bacterium | reverse complement strand
CTAAATTAGTGCGGCCTAAGCGCTCAAACATGACCAATTTTATTTTCTTTTCCGAAAACAGATTTTCTGCCCCTTCAAAAACTTTTTCTTCAAATCCTTCCACATCAATCTTTAGAATCATATCATTGATATTTTTTGGCAATAAATTGTCTAATCTATCTACATCAATTGCGATCGTATTGTCATTGGCTTTTACCTGATTTGCCTCATTGCAAAACCTATTTGTACCTGAAAGCTCACCTTCATCTATAAAAGTTAATGTGCCGTTATCATTAGAGACCCCAAGATTAAAAAGGTTCCAATTTACCGATTGGTTCAAGTCGCATGTTTCTTTTAAAGCCTTAAAAGTGGAGGGCGCTGGTTCAAACAAATAAAAGTCTTTAAAACAGTCTATGAGGTGCAGCGAAAACAAGCCTACATTTGCCCCTACATCGACAAAAACCGGTGACAGATAACAGTGTTTTCTAATAAATTTTAACTCTTGTCGTTCAGGCCATTTAAAATAAAAAATTGGGCTATATGCAGAAAAAGGGTGAACACTGACTACCCCACCCGTATGAATTTTGGTCAAAAATCGCTGTTTTAGCTTTTTTCTTAACTGCCACACAAACGCTGATAACGTGTATTTCAACTTATCAGTACCAGAATTCTCTTTCCAAATGTTGGTAAATATTTCCATCGTGACCATGTAGTTTCCTCCTAAAATGTAATCCAATGTTACAAGACCTTTGCCATTGGAACAAGCACTCATCCTAATTAATCACGGCCTTTGCTCAATTGCTTTTCAAGCCTTTTTAATTGCTGATCAAAATCAGACTCAAACAGATGGTCTTGAGTGATTCGATATTTCTCAAACTCGCTTAGAGCATGACTTTTGGCAATTTCGGCACTTACCTTTCCTGCATCCTGCAATATTTCACGGTCTGCTGCTGCGACAAACCGATTTAGACGTGTTTCCCAATCCTGCATCGTCATAGGAATATTCCTGAGCGCCATCGATTCAGCAAGATCCAAATAGGCCGAAACAAGCCGCTGTAATTGAGCCATTTCGTTTCCTGTCAGATAATTTTTAGCGACAACCACGTCAAATTTTTGAATTTTCCCTCGAGGCGCATCTTTCCAAGTGGTCAGCCCCATACTATCCTTTTCAGCATTCGCACGATGATAAATGACTTCGGCAGCTGTTTGGCCATGTATTGCCCAATGCAGCTTATTCTGTACCGTGGCAAAAAAACGCTTTGTCACTTCTGCAGTAAGATCATAATCAATGGATGTTGCATAAATGTCAGTGATTTTCTGATAGAACTTACGCTCGCTTAAGCGAATTTCACGGATGCGCTGTAACTGTTCTTCAAAATATTGTTTGGCGAGTACAGAGCCATCATTCTTCAGGCGCTCATCATCCATCACATAGCCTTTGATGGTAAACTCTTCGATAATAGTATTCGCCCATTTACGAAATTGCACGGCACGCTCAGAGCTAACCTTGTAGCCAACAGCGATGATTGCTGCAAGGTTGTAATGCTTGATTTCGTAGTTTTTACCATCTGTGGCAGTTATTCGAAAATTTCGAATAACTGAATCTTCTTCCAGTTCGCTGTCGATGAACACCTTCTTTAAATGATAGTTTATGGTATGCGTTTCAACATCATACAGAAGCCCCATCATCTTTTGAGTCAACCATACATTTTCATCTGCATAAATTGCTTCAACCTCACCCTGACCGCTTGCAGCGATAAACGTCAGATATTCTGCAGCAGAAGATCGTATTAAAGAGAGGGTCTTCTTACTCATGGCATCACCTCTTACCCAACAGACAATACTTAATCACAATAATCATAGAGAATTTTTTAGGGACCATTGGCTACTTATTGTAGCAATTTATCATGTAACAACAAATAAGAATATTCACTCCAGAAGGGCTCAAATCACTTCTTGTCTAACCAACATTTTTTGGGGGTATTGCAGGGGGTATCCTGGAGACTTTTAAAA
>CAYGFJ010000351.1:1603-2000 GCA_964349115.1 uncultured Francisellaceae bacterium | reverse complement strand
GTTGGGAGCGGCCTGTTGTTTTTTCATTAAATTAATCATGTTGATTTTCATTTTTTATTTGTCCTTGTTGTTGGTTGTAAAGTGGGTCAGCATGGCTGAGCTCAACGAGCTGTCTTGTGCTGCCCCTGAGGGCGGCGTATTTCCGGTCGACATTGCCATGTCCATCCCGGTGTCAGCGCTGCTGAAAGATTTGCTGAAGACATCGGCGACACCACCGGATGAGCCAGCGCCCATTGCGAACTGGCCTGCTGACACTGCGCGGGTTGCGATGGCCGCAGTGCCAGCAATCGCAGCCACGGTGGTTTCTTTGGCGTCATTCATGTGGCTGATGGCAAAGGCTTGAGAGGCCGCTGAGGCAATTCGTCCAGGGACGTGTTTGACGATGAGGTAGTACACC
>CAYGFJ010000351.1:0-1593 GCA_964349115.1 uncultured Francisellaceae bacterium | reverse complement strand
GCGCCAACGGCAACGCCGAGACAAGTTGTCCAATCATCGTTTTGAGTCGCCTGACTGATCATGGCCGCCCAATCCTGGCCGATGCTGACCCCCACCGCGATCATGACGTAGAGCATCATCAATTTGATGCCAACGCCGATCGTCATGCCCAGGTATTCACGGGCCATTGGCAAGGTGTAGCTGGTCGATCCAAAGGCGATGAACAGGGCGCTGACTGCAACCAAAAAATAGCTTTCAATCAGTGTGATCATGAGGTCAGCGGCGATAAGGCCATAACACATGACGATCATGATGCAGCAAAAAGTGCCAAAAATTGCAAAGGCAACATTGGTGAGAACGCCCCAGCCATTAAAGCTTTGTAGGATGGCGCTTGCGATGGATAAGCCTTCGCTCACGACACTGGAGGGGTCAATGGCTGTAATCGTTGAACCTGCAATCCCCAATTGTGTAAAGGAATTGAAGAGCTCTGGCAGCAATGTCCCCGCATTCGTGATCAGGTAATACAAAATCGAGATCACAATCAGATTTTTGACCGTTTGGATCATCATCCCTGTCAAATTGCCTTCGCCGCTCAAAATGTTTTTGCTGATTTTGAGGGTGAATTGAATTAGGACTAAAATCACCATGAGATGCATGCCTGCAGTTTCAACTTGGGTGAACCAAGTTTGGGTGGCCGCCAGGTATTCCTGCGTAATCGTGTCAAAGATTTGGATTTGCATGATCAATGCCCCCCATTAAAATTGGGCATTTTGGAAAAGCCATTTTGGTTCTGATAGCTGGGGTATTGGCTGCTCATCCTATCTACGAGGTCTTGCTGAATATGGTTGTCGGCCTGGTCTTTTTGAACTTGATAGGCCATGAATGTATTTTGCGAATTGACCTGGGTCATTTCCAGTTGGCGCAATTCGGCTATCTGATTCAGCATTTCGCCCGCCAGCATATTGCCTGACTGCAAGGCTTCCATCTGCCCAGCTGGGCTTCCTGCAATCCCACGCAATGCATCGATGGTCTGCTCTTCAGACGCAAAGTCAGACGCTTGCAGTGAGATCGAATCCAATGCGCCACGCACGGTATCCAAAGCCGTATTCGACCAATTGGCATATGCCTGCTGATAGTTTTGCGGGGATTGATAGCCTGGATACACCTGCTTAAAACTTTGATCCATGTTTTGCATGGTATATGCCATGGACTGACCCGTTTGAATCGCTGCGCCCAAATTCGCCAAAGTCTGTGAGATATCGACCCAGTTAAAGCTCGCAAAATTTTTAACGTTTTGCGTTTCAATTTGAAACTGCTCTAGCTGAGTTTGATAAGACTTGACTTGGTTTAAGGCCATTTGGGTGGTTTGGAGCGCTGTTTCCGCATTTTTGCCAAAATTGGCAGGGTCAAACACAATCATGGCTGAGGCATGGGCGGCAAAAAATCCCATGCAAACTGCGGTAATTAAAAGTTTAATTTTCATAACCCCTCCTTAAGGCCCTTGTATTGCAGCCATGCTTTGATCCAAGAGGCATCATTTCGTGTGTACAGGGACATAAATTTTTCGACCTCTTCTTTTTTGGAGATGCCGATAAAAGCCAAAGTCACAGGCCC
>CAYGFJ010000350.1:0-2001 GCA_964349115.1 uncultured Francisellaceae bacterium | reverse complement strand
CCCGTTCCAGCGTGGCTTTTTCTTTATTAAATTCTTTTGATTTTTCAGGTTGGTTCCAGATGTCTGGCTGGGCCAGTTCGTATTCAACTTCAGTTAAGCGCTCGCTTTTGTGGTCGAAGTCAAAGAGACCCCCGTAATTCGTGAAGACGAAGTTTCATGTTTTTGAGCGCGTCGATGAGGGGGGCAAGTTCCATAAAAAAGTTCCTTTTTTGACATGTCAGGTGGGGCGCGTTGCAAATCAAAATGATCAGGTAATTGATCGAGTGCTTGAGTGATTTCCTGGATGATCAATGAGCCCCCTATTTTTTGAGTAGGCTGCACAGTATATTCCACCGATGCCAAACGTACAAGTCTCCTTTTTAGAGTAAAAATGCTATAAGATACCTCTCTTTATAAAGGACAGGGGAAAATGAACATGACAACGCAATATCGTACAGAATCAGACAGCATGGGTGAGATCGATGTTCCCAATGATAAGTACTATGGCGCGCAGACGGCGCGTTCGTTGGTTCACTTTTCAATTGGGGCGGAACAGATTCCCTTGGAAACCATTCATGCCTTTGGGATTTTGAAGAAAGCGGCTGCTTTGGTGAATGCGGAACTGGGTTTGCTGCCCCAAGACAAAGCAGATTTGATTGTGAAGGCAGCGGATGAAGTGATTACAGGGAAGCTGGATGCACATTTTCCTCTATACGTCTGGCAGACTGGGTCGGGGACGCAGTCGAATATGAATGTGAATGAAGTGATCTCCAATCGCGCGATTGAAATGGCGGGCGGCGTTATGGGCAGCAAGGCGCCAATTCATCCCAATGATCATGTCAACACATCGCAAAGTTCAAATGACACTTTCCCTACGGCCATGCATATTTCAGCGGCGATTGCTTTAAATCACAAACTGTTGCCCGCACTGAAAAGCCTGCGCGATACCTTTGCCAAAAAATCACTGACTTTCAAAGATTTGATTAAGTCTGGCCGGACGCATTTGATGGATGCAACCCCCATCACTTTGGGGCAGGAATTTTCAGGCTATGTCGCCCAGTTGGATCATGGCATTGAGCGCATTCACATGACTTTGCCCCATATTTATCAATTGGCTGCGGGGGGGACCGCAGTGGGAACAGGCCTCAACACCCATCCTGATTTTGCTGTGAAGGTGGCGGCCCAAGTTGCGAAACTGACAGGCCTGCCTTTTGTGACTGCGCCCAACAAATTTGAGGCTTTGGCCAGTCACGATGCCTTGGTTTTTGCCCATGGGGCTTTGCGCACTTTGGCCGCATCGTTGATGAAAATCGCCAATGACATTCGCTGGATGGCCTCAGGCCCCCGCTGTGGTCTCTCTGAAATTTACATCCCAGAAAACGAGCCCGGCTCCTCCATCATGCCGGGCAAAGTGAACCCCACTCAATGCGAGGCCATGACCATGGTGGCCGTTCAAGTGATGGGCAATGACACAGCCATTGAAATTGGTGGCAGTCAGGGCAACTTTGAGCTCAATGTCTACAAGCCCGTCATCATTTATAACTTTATCCAAAGCGTGAATTTGCTGGCTGATTGTATGGTTCATTTCAACACATTCTGTGCCGAAGGCATCGAGCCCAACATCGAGAGACTCAAGTTCTACGAAGAAAATACCCTGATGCTGGTCACCGCTTTGAATACCAAAATTGGGTATGACAAGGCGTCTCACATTGCCAAAAATGCCTATCACAAACATCTGACCCTGAAACAATCTGCGTTGGAACTGGGCTTTTTGACTGCAGAGGAATTTGATGCTTGGGTGCGTCCTGCTGACATGCTGGGGCCGAAGTCCAGTTGAACATGGTCACAGCATTCACGGTTGAGTTGGCCCTTTAATTTATCGATGCTCACGTGTATGCCAAAGCCTTAAAATATAAAGTGTTGTGGCTTGAATTTCATAACGCATCTCATAATCACCGACAAAAATACGACGCAGTTCTCTTGGAGAAAATTCACGAAGGCGCTCGCCAATTCTCGGATTCT
>CAYGFJ010000349.1:0-2005 GCA_964349115.1 uncultured Francisellaceae bacterium | reverse complement strand
GTGTACATTGCGCCCCATCAATCCTGAGTGGCAGCACAGAAGCACCAGACTTATCAGCTATCATTGCCGCGACATCATAAATTTTCATGAGCGATCCAGTAGTTGTAATCCTTCCTTCTGGGAATATTACGACTTTTTTCCCGGACTTGATCGCATCTATAAGCGATTTGGTCGACATTGGATTGAGAGGATCGATCGGAAATGATTCATCTACAGAGAGTATTAGTTGAATCCACCATTTTTTGCTCTGCTGCGTATTAATTGCAAATACTATATCATCTGGCAAGAAGCTAATGATTAACGCTGCATCCAAAAACGAAGTATGGTTGGCAACGATGAGCAACCTATCCCCAGCTTTTTTGTAGTTCTCCTCGCCATATAACTCAACCCTATACAATAAGCCGAGGATAGTCCTAAGAATAGTCTTGATTAAAGAATATGGGATAAACTTGAGCATATCACAAGCCATAAAAATTGCTAAAAAATACTAAGCCTATGACACAGAAAACACATACAAGTTGCACGCATTAGCACAAATTGCTAAGAGCTACACTTATACTCCCTTTCTCTCAACCATCAGCTTCTTAATCTCAGAAATAGCTTTTGCTGGACTAAGTCCCTTAGGGCAAGTTTTTGCACAATTCATAATGGTGTGACATCTATAAAGCTTAAATGGATCTTCAAGCTGATCCAGCCGTTCTCCAGTGCTCTCATCCCTACTATCTACTATCCAGCGATATGATTGAAGAAGTATTGCAGGGCCCAAGAACTTGTCACCATTCCACCAATAGCTAGGACAACTCGTAGAACAACATGCACATAATATACACTCATAAAGACCATCTAGCTTTGCCCTATCTTCAGGAGACTGCAACCTTTCTCCATTTGCAGGAGGAGGACTATCAGCCTTTATCCATGGCTCTATAGATTCATATTGAGCATAAAATGTTTTAAGATCTGGAACCAAATCTTTTATTACAGGAAGATGGGGTAATGGATATATCTTTACATCACCACAAACATCATCAATTGTTTTGGTACAAGCCAGAGTATTAGTGCCATCTATATTCATAGCACAGCTTCCGCATATACCTTCACGACAAGAACGTCTAAATGTTAGTCCAGAATCTGTTTCACTTTTGATTTTAATTAGCGCATCTAGCACCATTGGACCACAGCTATCCATATCAACTTCATAGGTATCAGTACGTGGATTTTCAGCATTTTCTGGATCAAACCTATATATCTCAAAGGTTTTTATGTTTTTAGCACCAGCATTAGCCTTATGTTTTTTGCCTTGCTTTACTTTAGAATTTTGGGGAAGCGTGAATTCAACCATAAGATTACCAAATAAAGTATATTATAAACCCAGAATCTACTATACATGCGATCACAGCATCAATCAAGCGCTTCTTATAGGCCAACAAATTTTGATAATGCAGCAATCAAAAACTTAATCCCTTCTGCTCCAAGTATAACCACAGTTGTTGAGACAATTATTCCAATAATAGATATTATAATTCCAAGCAGAACAATTAGTCCATCCCTACTTAAAAGTCCAACAGACATGGTCACAATTCCCAGACTAGGTATTGCATTACAAAAAGGTATTGGCAAAGCAACAGAAATAGCACACAAGAAACCGAAGAAACCTATAACCCTCTCACCTGTCTTAGAACTCATGGCAAACATTCTAGGACGCATAATTTTCTCAACTCTTTGCAGATAAATAGCAGCCTTTTCCACGATACTGGACAAAGTGCCGCGCTGAAAGGACTTAGATCCTATAAAATATGGTATATAAGGATACTCATGACCAAGCATCATTTGCACTGTGAAGATCATCATCGGGATCCCAATGATGATTGTAATACCTGGAAGCGGCACCAACACAGGCAATGACAAAATGATTAGGATCAATCCGAACCCACGTTCGTGAAGCAGACTCATCAATTCATGCAGTGTGATATTATCCTTATCCTGTTTAGACACAACGCCTTTTAGC
>CAYGFJ010000348.1:0-2011 GCA_964349115.1 uncultured Francisellaceae bacterium | reverse complement strand
GGTTGACACATTTTCCCAGTTGGGACAGAATTCAAAAGCGCGACGAATTGTCGCAGTCAAATTATCGTTAAGAATAATTGACAGCTTGCGCATAAATGCAATGCGCCGAGGTGGCCGAAAGATAACTTGGAATAAATAGGGGAGCCATACCGCACAGGTTGAGTCATTTCGCTTGGGTGTCAAAATATAAGTAAGAAAAATAATTTAAGACGCATCATCTTGTTGAAATCCATATTGAAGTAAAAATTTGAAGAATAACAAGTATCACTTTGTCTTTTTGAAACCACAGAAGTAAAAACGAAAGGAGTATGACATGAGACTGCTAGCAGTCACCGTTTCCCTTGGAGCGGCTTTGCTGGTCATGACGACAGCGCCCAGCTATGCGGCTGGCGGAGATGCAATTTTTAAGAAGAGCTGTTCTAACTGCCATTACACGGATGGCCCTGCAAAGGAAAAAACGATAGCAGACCAACTGGCGAAGAAGGGGCCGGAACTGTGGTACGCAGGCAGCAAGTTTCAAAAGGATTGGCTGACTGCATGGTTGCAGGCTCCCAAGCAGATTCGCCCGCTGAAATACAACTCACTCACTGATAAGAATCCTGGCGATCATCCCAAGATGTCGGCTGGAGATGCGGCTGCGGTTACGGACTTCCTGATGGGACTGAAATCGGCGGAAGTCAAGGCGGGTGTCATCAAGCCTGAGTCTAACGTGAAGGGGCGGAAGATATTCACCAAAGATATGCCTTGTGGCGGATGTCATGAGTATTCGATGAAGGGGGAGACACTCGGTGGAAAGAGCGGACCCAGCCTAGTCGGAGCAGGCAAGAGGCTGAATCCTGATTGGATTGGTGCCTACTTGTCGAATATCAAGGCATTCAAGCCGGTTCGGGATATGCCTGACTTTGGCAGTGTCCTTGGCCCGAAAGACATAGAGAACGTGGCTGCGTTTGTGGCTGCTTTCGAATAATGCGAACGAACGGAGGATAAGCTCATGTCGAGATTTGTAATAACAACTACCATGGCGCTTGGATTGGCTTTGGGAGTAGCGGGGCCAGCACAGGCGGCGGACACAAAGCAGGTATTTGAGTTTTATTGCGCTCAGTGCCACGGGGTTAATGGCGATGGCAAGGGGATCAACGTCGGTAAAGATTTTGCGACAGATCCCCGCAACTTCACCAATGCTGCGGATATGGCAAAACGTACCGATGACGATATCAGGACGGTAATCAAGGACGGTGGCCCTGCCATCAGTAAATCGCCTTTGATGCCGCCTTGGGGCGCAACCTTGTCTGCGGCTGAAATTAATGATCTGCTGGCCTATATCCGGAAGTTTGCCAAGAAATAGGCGCGCGGCCTGAATGAAAGAGATACATAAAAAATATCTTGCTGATGGTGTCATTTTTTCCGGGTTGCTGGTGAATGTCATCTTCGTTTGCCTGATTATGTATTACTTCGTTTTGTAGGCAATAAGATGAAACTCGAAGAGGGGGGATGCTTCCCTTTTTGAGTTTCAAGGCACCCGCAACAAGCAGTAAACTGCTGAAAAAGAGGTGGAGTAATGAGTGCAAATGCAACACATGAGGTGAATAGCGAGAATCCGAGCGACAGATTTGTCGATGCCACCGGGTTCTATCATGATCCGATACCGGAAGAGAGCGAAAAATCGAAGTACCCTTGGTTGGGGCCTGCCTTTTTTACGGCTGTTCTGATCGCCGTGATCGTTTTTTTTGTGTGGTTTTTGAGGGCGTAACGACATGAAAGCTTATTTTGTACCGTTTGTTGGGGCGTTTATTGTCTTTGCTCTCTTGTTTCTAGGCCTGGACTTCTCCATGATGAAACTTCAGGGGTTGTCGCTGGTATATCACCAATAGGTTTTTCACCATTGCTCAGGGGGTAATTGTGGACCTTGGGGTACGCGCGTGCGTTCATAAACAGGAGTAGATCTTGCTAAAACGGAATATAAGAATAATCGGTGGGGCATTTTTATGGGCAATTTTTGCCATGTTCACCC
>CAYGFJ010000347.1:0-2013 GCA_964349115.1 uncultured Francisellaceae bacterium | reverse complement strand
CCCATGGCGTCTGTCCAGAGTTTGCGGAGGGCTTGTTCAGATAAAAGCTTGTCTAAATGACTGAATTCAAACCCAAGAGCTGCTGAGAATGTGCAGTGATACTTGCCCTTCCACTGAAACACGTTTTTCGTAAAGAGGGCTGTTGGGGGTGTGAAAATCGACATGGTCTGTTTTCCTGTGGTTACTGAGCCATACGCAGAATGAAGTGGGTGATGAAATATCCTAGGGCCAGAAGGCAATACACTAGGGATGCAACAAAGAAGCAGTGCATTAAAAATAATTCTGGGGCGTGAGTGAATGACATATTGTGAAATGTAACTCCCAGGCTTCTATCAAAACTGTAGTCTTCCCAGCTAGCGATAAAGAAAATAATGAATCCTAAGAGATTTTTTCTTAAAGCAAAAAATGCAGTTGCGCAGTCTGTTAAAAAATAGAGTGCTGATAAAAAAGTGGCATATACATCAAATCCTGCGCTGATGGTGCTATAAAGATACCCTCCAAAATCAGTCAAAATGGCAATGATGGCCAAGTAAAATAAGCCTTTGTACAACCATACTGTGGTTGAAGGCCTATTGTTTCTGTTTAACACTTTAGCCTCCTTCTGTCTCAAGAGTGAGCTTCATTAATCTCAATAAAATTGGAATTGCAGTGCCGTCTTGGGCTGATGATAGCCCCATAAAATCGGACTGTGTTGCAATGCCTCGTAATGCAACTTCTTTTACGGCACCTGTAAATTCATTGAGCAAATTTTCAGATGCATTGACTACATCTAAAAATTGACTTGCTTTTCCAATAAGAAAAAATCTAACCTGTAGCGTCAGATTCACTGTACTACTAAAAACCCAATTTTGGCTGTGTGCATGTGTCACTTCGCTCGTGGTTGTATAGGTCACCTCAACATAAGGTGCTCTTGCTCGAAAAGAAATACCATTTGAAAAAGAAAAATCGCCGTTTTTATACCCTACAGTTATTGCAGGTGTTTGCACTCCTAAGTCATCAAGGTTTGTAATGTTGATGATAGAAGCTCCGCTAAAATAATTGCCCACAGCAGTTTGCAAGTCAAGACTGACGCCATGCCTGTCAACCGTCAGTGGTACAGCTTCCGTACCTTTGGCATCAATACTGCCTTCCAGGCTCAAAACGCTTTTAACAAAAAATCTTGGGGTGACAAATGGGGGTAGATTTACTTTCTCTGCAAAAACCTTCCCTGATACCTTTGGAAAGTACTTGGCATCTTTATTTGAAAAGCTATCCAAAGCACTGGTGTCCGGCCCAAAAATGATATTCTTGCCCCGAATGGCAATACTGCTGGAACTGTGAATCTGCATGGGCCCATTGAAGGTTTGAGTACCAAAGTTGTTGGTGTAGGTGTCCGCATTGATTCGTTGGACATCAATGTGGCCCTCATACTTGTCAATAGTCACTTGGCTGGACTGAGTGACCTGGTGGGTCAGTTTGGTGGGGATGTTCTGGGTAAACTGCTTGTGATAAACCTTCCAGTCCGTGACATTGATGTTTTGGGTTTCATTTTTGGAATAAACGGTTTCGCTCCTGTTTTTGACATTCAGCGTCTGATTGTCACTCAAAGTGACTTGATGATTGATGCTGGGCGCTGTCTCATTGAGGGTGGAGGTCACCCCGGGGGCATAAGTTTCCGTGATGTTGGTATTGAGGGTTTGGTTGAATTCGTCTTTGAGCAAAGTGGTTTCTTCAATGTGGTCGCCGGTAAAATTCTTGTAAGCCACTGCATTAGGTGTGGCCTGAAGCTGCTGGACGACCCCACTCAGATGTTCTTCAGCCTGCGGAGGATTGGATTCAGCCGCTGCGGCAGCATATTCCTGCTGGCGCGCCTCAAATTCCGCCAATGTCATTATTTTCATAAGGATCCTTGATTCATAAAACCCAAGTGAGGATTATATTCAAACTGCTCGCAGTGTCAACAATTTATTCGCACTTGCATCCCCCCTTGTGAGTGCTTCGCGCGAGAGGGGAAGGACCCCCTCCTCCCTTGCG
>CAYGFJ010000346.1:0-2017 GCA_964349115.1 uncultured Francisellaceae bacterium | reverse complement strand
CGTAAAATGATGTTGGCCATGACCGGCGATGTCCGCGTAATCCTGATCAAAATGGCCGACCGCCTGCATAATATGAGCACCATCGCAAGCCTGCCCGCTAAAAAACGCTATCGCATTGCCTTGGAAACCATGGAAATTTATGCGCCCATCGCCCACCGCTTGGGGATGAATCACTTTAAACTGACTCTCGAAGACTACAGCTTTCAAGCCATGTACCCCTGGCGTTATGACATTTTGAAAGAATATGTGGCCCGCGCCCGTCGTCATCGCAAACACTTGTTTGAAAAGGTGGAAAACACTTTAATGAAAACCTTGGGCAAACTGGGTGTTTCCCCCAACCAAATCATTGGTCGCGAGAAATCACTCACCAGTGTCTATCGCAAAATGCGTGACCGGGGCGTTCCTTTCTCTGAAATCATGGACCTTTTTGGCTTTCGTATTTTGACGAATTCAACTGCAGAGTGTTATCAATTGCTGGGCGTGGTTCACAGCATTTTTAAACCCATTCCCGGCAAATTTAAAGACTACATCGCCATCCCCAAAGCCAATGGCTATCAGTCTTTACACACGCTTTTGTTCGGCCCTTATGGTGTGCCACTTGAAATCCAGTTGCGCACCAAAGACATGGACCATATTGCAGAGAATGGCATTGCAGCCCATTGGCAATACAAAATTCAAAATGATGCGGCGACCCTGCCCTCAGAAACCAATGCCTGGCTTCAAAAAGTGGCCGATTTAGAAGGGCAAACCACCGATGCCATGGAATTCATCCAGAATATGAAAATGGATTTGTTTCCCGATGAAATTTATGTCTTCACCCCAAAAGGTGAAATTTTAAGCCTTCCGCGTGGGGCCACAGCTTTGGATTATGCCTACGCCGTTCACACTGAAGTCGGCGACCATTGCAAAGAAGTCATCATCAATCGGCGCCCTGTCCCACTCTCTTATCCCCTGCTCAACGGCCAATCGATTGAAGTCATCACCGATCCCACCCTTTATCCCAATGCCACTTGGCTCCATTTTGTGGTGACTGGCAAAGCCAAGTCCAGCATTCGTCACGCTTTAAAAGAAGGTCAGGCACGTGCCCTCCTCCAAGAGGGTCAAGTGCCCCTGTCCCAACTAAAAAAGAAAAAACCGCTTATTGTTATTCATTCCAGCAAAGGGATGAATCTCGATTTTGCCCATTGCTGCCAGCCCATTCCTGGCGACCCCGTCAAAGGGTTTTATAATGCGGCGCACAAAATTATTGTCCATGTGAGTCACTGCGAACATTTGCAAGACTTGATTGCTCAAAAAAACCATGGCAAATGGGTGGAAGTGGAATGGTCGCAACAAGTGAGTGGCTTCTTCCCTGTACGTCTGACCGTCATTGGCCAGAATAATGTAGGTGTGATTGCAGGGATCACCCGCGAAATTGCTGAACTCGGCGGCAATATTCGTGAATTTAATTTGCATGAAACTCTGGAGATTGAAGTCCATATTGATCTGATTGTAGAAGTGCAAGACCGAGCCCATTTAGCCAAAATGATCCGCAGTATCAGACGCTTGACCTATGTCAAAAGAGTTGCTCGGGGTCTCAATGATAAATAATGACAACCTAAGGAAAACAAGTGAAAAACAAAATCCAATTTAACGCAGGACAAGACCCTCATTTCTCGCGCGAAGCCAAAAAATACGAGCGCCCCGTTCCCAGCAGGGAATACATCCTCGATTGCTTGAATGAGCTCGCAACCCCCCTCTATCTCGAAGATTTTTTGGATCATTTCATTATTGACGATGATGCAGGCAAAGAAGGGGTTCGCCGCCGTTTGATTGCGATGGTTCGCGATGGACAGCTGACTGCCTCCCGCGATGGAGCTTATCAGCCATTTCAAGACGGCGTGGACACACCCCCCCCAGCTCGCCAATTTGTGGTGAAGCCCTTTGTCGAGGAAATTACCCAGCCCCTCGCCATCGAACGCGCCATTCGTCACTATGAATTGCCCCATGAGTGGAACCAAGCTGTTGAAACCGAATC
>CAYGFJ010000345.1:0-2025 GCA_964349115.1 uncultured Francisellaceae bacterium | reverse complement strand
CCACTTTCATGGCCATGGATTTATCGATGAAGACTTGCCAAGCCTGGGCCAATTCAGTGGGCTTAAAACTGCGGGTGTATTTTGCGCCCGTTCCTGCCAGATGCTCTTTATAACGCTTTGCCAAATCGGTGGTGAACCCCGTGTATAGCGAGCCGTTGCTGCATTTTAGAATGTAAACAAAAAAATCTTGAGACACGATTGGCCTACCATCTAATTTGAGAATGGGCATTTTAACATATGCCTCACAATAGGCTTGGCCTAAGTTATCCCCAGTATTTGTGGATAAGCTTGTGTATGACGTTCAAATTCCCCTATACTACCCGCATGAAATCAGGAAAGATCACCGGCGCTTATATAAAAACCAAGTCTCTCGAAGAGATTATGCCCCCTCCTCCCCCAGAAAAAGCACCGCCTCAAGATGACAAGAAAATCGCAAAGGAAGCCAAGGCAAAGCGCAGGGAGTTGAAACAAGCCCTCCTCACATTGCTTCACACCAACCACCCGATCGTCTTTACTGAAGACAAGCCAAAGCCCCTGGCAGTAAGGATGCATCACGCCATTGCAACCCTCTACCCTCAGTTCAGCGGCGTCATCATTCGCAAGGTTTTGAAGAAATGGGTCAATGATATTCGCTATCTCACCGCGGTAATCAACTGCCCTTCTCGGCATAATCTTAATGGGAATGTTTCTGGGTTGGTTTCAGAAAGTGAGAGGGAATATGCTCAGGAGCTAATAGATAAGCGGGCTGTGAAGCTTTTAGAAAAACAGCAACCACTAAAAAAATAAAAAAGTAATTAAAAAGTTAAAGATACGTGTTGACATTATATCTTTCAAGTGCTTAAATACGCCTTAAACGTATATATTGATTAAGGTGAAACATGTCAAAGCGATGGACAACAAGCGATATACTCAAATTATATAGATTAGAAGAATCTAGCAAAACCCCTTTGATTTACGCGGAAGAGAAGGGTGAAATCCCTACTGCAGAAAGATTTGCACGTGGCAGAATTATGGTTAGGGAATGGAGCAGCGCACAGCTACCTTCCATTGGGGAAAAATTTGGTTTCTTAAAGAAGCCAAATTCCCAAGTGGTAATGTGTGTATATACCCCAAAAGGAGGGGTGACAAAAACCACATTCTCTGTCAATCTTGCTCGCACACTTGCCATCAATGGGATCAAAACCATGGTATGTGGGTTGGACTTTCAACAATCTCTTTCCAGATACTTATTACCAGACATTGAGATTAAGTCTGTGGATGATATTGGGAAAAATCAAAGTCTTGGCTTGTATCATTTTCTATATGAAAAAGCACCACTGTCCAGTGTTATTAAGTCAACAGATTTGCCTACGTTAGATATTATTCCAGAAACATCTGACTTAAATTTCATGGCGAAGAAAATGCGATTGGATAACAGACGGGAATACATTATTGCAGAGCGCTTACTGCCACAACTAAAGGGCTATGATGTCATTATATTTGACTGTAATCCAGGCTGGAGCGACTTAACAGAAAACGCTTTGGTTGCGGCCAATAGCATCATTATGCCCATCGCCTGTGAAACTGAGTGTCTAGAAGCACTGCGCTCAAACCTGGAGGAAATAACTGATTTTCAAAGTAATATGAAGTTAAATTGGTCGAGCTTTTATTTGATTCCAACATTACTTGAAAACAACTCGATTAGTCAAAATATATATGCTTCGTATTTGAATATGTTTAAAGAATCGATTATTCCAAGTCCAATCAGGCGAAGCATCATTGCACAAGAAGCACGCGTTAATAAGCTCAGCATCTTAGAATTCGATCCAAAAAGTAACTTGGCACAGGATTACTATGAGGTCATTAACGATTTATGGAATAAAATCAGCCCTTAAGGTACTACTATGAAAAAAAAAGATGTTGTAAAGAACTACTTCGAAAATATCAAAATGCCAGCTCTTCCAATTACTAATAAAGAGCAGAATGAATCCACACAGCCTGAGGTGAAGACATATAAAACGCATAAGATATATGACTATCCAGAGT
>CAYGFJ010000344.1:0-2028 GCA_964349115.1 uncultured Francisellaceae bacterium | reverse complement strand
AAAAATTAAATTAACTAAAAACCCCGGCTATTTACACACTTCAAATGACACTCCCTTTATTGATGGTGCAGATGAATCACTATTCCCAATTAGCAACCTGCCTTACGGTGTATTCCAACGCAACGGCAGCGCAGATTGTTGCATAGGCACTGCTATAGGAAACTATGTGCTTGATCTAACATTGCTTGAAACTGAAGGATTGTTGCAGTGCTGCGTCAATCAACCGTTATTTAACTACAACACACTCAATGTTTTTGCATCTCAAGGCCAAGCTGTATGGTCAACCGTTCGCCGTAGAATTCAATCACTGCTAAGCATTGATAATCATGAGTTACAAGATAATGCATCACTCCGACCAAGAGCACTGGTATTACAAAAAGATGTCACCATGCATATACCATTCCACATTGAAGGTTATTCCGATTTTTATGCATCAGAACATCATGCCATGAATGTCGGCAAGCTATTCAGAAGCAAAGAAGACGCTTTACCTCCCAACTGGAAATTTCTTCCCATTGGCTATAACGGCCGCGCAAGCACGGTTTTTGTATCCGGCAAAAATATAATTCGACCCAAAGGTTTAATCAAAGAGACTGGCGCTGAAAACCCAGTTTATTCCCCATCCAAAAAACTTGATTTTGAGCTTGAGATGGGTTTTTTTATCGGCGTCGGCAATCCTGATGGCAGCAGAATACATGCAGATAACGCATCTTCACATATTTTCGGTCTGGTCTTATTGAATGACTGGAGCACACGTGACATACAGGCATTTGAATATCAACCGTTAGGCCCGTTTTTATCTAAAAATTTTGCTACGTCCATCTCTCCGTGGGTAGTCCCTCTGGAAGCATTGCGAGCGGTCATGGTGCCGCTGCCAAAGCAAGTTCCCGAGTGCGCTGCTTACCTAAAACAGATATCGCCAAAGCAGCCGAATATTAAACTTAAAGTAGAGATTCAGCCTAACGGTTCAAACACCAGAACGACCGTTTGTGAAAGCAGCCCTGTGGATCTATATTGGAGCATGGAACAGATATTAGCTCATCATACTGTGAACCATTGCATCATGAAGCCTGGCGATTTATTGGGAACGGGCACCATCAGCGGACTTAACAGAGACAACTGGGGCAGCATGCTGGAAATTTCGTTTAATGGTACCGAACCTATCAAATTGACAGATGGAACAGAACGAACATTTTTAGAAGATGGTGACACCGTTATCGTGTCTGGATATTACGAAATCGGTAACCACAAGCTCGGATTTGGTAGCGTTGAGGGCACTGTATATCCTGCCATTGCAGACTGATGATAAAATTAGCGCCCTAAATGACTAATAACTTACTTATGAAAAAATCAATCGCGATTATCGGCGGCGGGCCTGCGGGCTTAATGGCTGCGGAAATATTGAGCCAACACGACGTCACAGTAGACCTATATGAGTCCATGCCATCAATTGGTCGAAAATTCCTGATGGCTGGCAAGAGTGGGCTCAACCTAACACATGCCGAGCCTTATCAAACTTTTATCACCCGTTACGGCGATAAGCAAAAACAAATTGAAGCACATCTCAAGGATTTCAAGCCCGATGATTTATTAGCGTGGGTAAAAGAACTCGGTATTGAAACTTTCGTTGGCACATCAGGCCGTGTTTTCCCAAAAGAAATGAAAGCGAGCCCGTTACTGAGAGCATGGATACAAAGATTGGAAACCAACGGCGTTACTTTTCATAAGCGTCACCACTGGAAGGGTTGGCAAGAAGAATTTCTCATTTTTGATTCACCTGCTGGTGAAGTCAAGATTAAACCAGATGCAACGATACTCGCCCTCGGCGGCGCCAGTTGGCCGAAATTAGGGTCGCGTGGCGATTGGGTTGCATGGCTAGAAAAAGCAGGCATCGGCATTAAACCTTTTGTTCCGGCCAACTGCGGCTTCATCGTCAATTGGTCAAAACATTTAAGTGAAAAATTTCATGGTCATCCGATGAAGTCTGTTGTGTTGTCTTTTAAAGATTTCAAACAAAAAGGAGAGTTC
>CAYGFJ010000343.1:0-2036 GCA_964349115.1 uncultured Francisellaceae bacterium | reverse complement strand
CCTACGACCTTCGGGTTATGAGCCCGACGAGCTACCAGACTGCTCCACCCCGCGATCAACTGAAGCGTGATTCTAATTGAAGATTGAGAGGAAAGCAAGGGGTATTTTTGCCGCTCTCGACCCTTGCAGTTTTACTTCTTTTTGCTATCCTTCTTCTTTTTTTACACGACTCATATCAATAAGGAAATCATGTCAGACGCTCTCTTGAAGATCATTAAAGACCAAGAAATTCAATATATTGACCTCCGCTTTACAGACAGCAAGGGCAAAGAGCACCATGTGACTTTGCCGGCCCATATTGCCGATGCAACGTTCTTCGCACAAGGCAAAATGTTTGATGGGTCTTCCATTCAAGGATGGCGTGCGATTCATGAATCTGACATGATTTTAAAACCAGATGTCAGCGCTACTGCTTGTGCTGACCCCTTTACAGCCGTGCCTACTTTGCTCCTGCGTTGCGATGTCATCGACCCCAAAACCATGGAGGGCTACACACGCGATCCTCGTTCCATTGCAAAAAAAGCAGAAGCCTATCTCAAAGAAAGTGGCATTGCGGACACCTTTTTGGTGGGGCCGGAACCTGAATTTTTCCTCTTTGACGATGTCAAATGGAAAGTCGATATGCAAGGCGCCTCTTACAGCATTGACTCTGACGAAGCTGCGTGGAATTCGAATGCCGACTGTTATGGCGGCAACAAAGGCCATCGCCCTTTGATCAAAGGCGGTTACTTCCCCGTCCCCCCCGTTGATTCAGCTCATGATCTGCGTTCTGAAATGTGTTCGATTTTGGAAAGAATGGGCATTGTTGTTGAGGCCCATCATCATGAAGTGGCCACTGCCAATCAAAATGAAATTGCAACACAATGCAATACATTGGTTCAAAAAGCGGATGAAATTCAATTGTTTAAATATGTCGTCCACAATGTGGCGCACCAACATGGTAAGACCGCAACTTTTATGCCGAAACCCCTGGTGGGAGACAATGGCTCTGGCATGCATTGCCATCAGTCTTTAGGGCTGAAAGGCAAAAACCTGTTTGCGGGCAATGAATATGGCCAACTGTCAGAGTTGGCCTTGTATTTTATTGGTGGGATCATCCATCATGCCAAAGCGTTAAACGCCTTCACCAACCCAACCACCAACAGCTACAAACGCCTGGTTCCTGGTTTTGAAGCGCCCGTTTTGCTGGCTTACTCCAGCTGCAATCGTTCCGCCTCAATCCGTATTCCCTTCTGTCAGTCAGAAAAGGGCCGTCGGATTGAAGTCCGTTTTCCTGATTCTTGCGCCAACCCTTATTTGGCTTTTAGTGCCATGCTGATGGCGGGCTTGGATGGCATCAAAAAACGCTTTTATCCAGGGGAAGCGATGGATCATGATCTATATGAATTGCCCGAGAGCAAGCAACGCAAAATTCCCACTGTCGCGCATTCTCTGGAACAGGCGCTGGAAGCCTTGGCGCGGGATCATTTGTTCTTGCTAGAAGGCAATGTATTCACTAAAGACATGCTGCAAGCCTATATCCAAATTAAGCAAGAGGAAGTTTTAGAGCTTGCACGTACTACGCATCCTGTTGAGTTTAAACTATATTATAGCCTCTAGGAGTCTGTTAATTTCAAAAGGTGTGCACTCAAGACAAGCGCTTACGCGCAAATAACCTTTTTAGAGTTTTAGGCCAAAAATGATACTTTATGACATATTTACAGAAGTCAATCAATCCGGTACACTGGCTATTCATCGGGCTCATAGCTCAGTTGGTTAGAGCAGAGGACTCATAATCCTTTGGTCCTTGGTTCAAGTCCAAGTGGGCCCACCAGTGTTTTTGCAGGTTGTACTTTTCTGATGCTTAGCTCGGTTGCACTTCACCGTTTAATTGGTCAAACATATCTCCCTCTTGTCAATGCGCTTAAATGACTGTCTAAATATGGGGTCCGCTATAGTTTTACTGGCGTCAGCGAATCAGGTATGATGGCCTACTTTGAAAAGTAGGGGGGTTTCACATGTTGAGAGCGGGTCCTGTTTGCTATCGTACCGTGGGG
>CAYGFJ010000342.1:0-2040 GCA_964349115.1 uncultured Francisellaceae bacterium | reverse complement strand
AATACAATCAGTATGGGAACTGATTTTACAGAAAGGGGCTTGCTTTATCCAAAAATTCCCATGTTGATTTGGCTAAAATCAATTTGCCTAATGACTCAGGGTAAGCGGGGAATCTCAGCACTTGAGTTACAGTGGAACTCGAAATGAGTTCTTACGATACGGCCTGGCGAATACTTCATAAAGTTCGCGAGGCACTCAGGCAGCGCGATGAGATTTATAAAGTTGGTAATATCATAGAGTTAGATGGTGGTGTTTTTGGAAAAAGAGAAACTGGCAATCAAACTGACGTGTTGGTCGCCATCGAAACAAAGGAATGGATAGACAAAAAGGGGCGCATAAAATCCAAGGCCGGCTTTGCAAAAGTAGTGGTCGCCAGTGAAACAAAAGAAGAAGTGCAGGAGTTTGTGAACAAAGAAATTGAAAAAAATTCCACACTTCACACTGACAGGGGGTCTGCTATTATTCATGTTACGGGCGTAGAAGTCGAGCATTTAGCAGTCACGGGCAACAAAGAGTTATTGGATCACTGGCTGCCATGGGTTCACAAATTTATTTCAAATGCAAAATCGTGGATTGTTGGAACGCACCATGGAGTTGAATCCAAATATTTGGCACCGTATTTATCGGAATATACGTTTCGATTTAATCGGCGCCATGATCCTGATTCCATGTTTTTTAGAGCACTGGGTGCATGTGTTTATGCAAGTCCAAAGACTTCACAGGTGCTTTTCGGATAAGCATGATATTTTAATCCAAAAATATTGTTATCACCTGCCCTATTATCGGCAGGAGCAGATTTGGAAAGACTTGGAGGTCAATCTCCCGCGCAATACGCTGTGTACCTGGCTCTTGAAATGCGCGGAAGTCTTACAGCCGCTGGTTCCTGTTTTAAAAAATGAAATCCTGAAGGATGGCTATGTCCATGCGGACGAGACGACGGTGTCGGTTCAAACCCAGACGCATGAAAAGAAGAAAGATAAAGGCCCAGAGAAAGCAGCGACAGATAAGCCGCAGATTCATCTCTCTTACATGTGGGCTTACTTAAACCCTATTGCGCGTTTGGTCTTGTTTGATTATCAGGAGGGGCGAGCTGGACTCCATCCCTGGAAGTTTTTTAAGAATTATAAAGGCTATGTTCAGGCCGATGCCTATGGCGGTTACGACTGCATTGAGTCAGCAGACATCAAACGCCTGGGGTGCATGGCCCACGCGCGCAGACGATTTGCGGAGATTTTAAAGCAGCATCCCCGGCATGCCCATGCGAATGCGGCCATCTGTCAAATCAAAGCCATTTACAAGATTGAGGAGGAGATCCGCATAAACAATAGAGCACTGGAGGCCGCAGGCGAAGCGATCGATTACGACAAGATAAAGCAAAAGCGCCAAACTGAAGCGCTCCCTCTGCTGGAAAAGCTCCACGCCTGGCTCTTGGATCTGCAACCCAAAGCACCGCCTCAGGGCCCGCTGGGCAAAGCCATCACTTACAGCCTCAACAACTGGAGCAGACTGGCCCTCTACGCTGAGGATGGACGCCTCAACATCGACAACAACCCAGTCGAAAACATCATCCGCCCCTTTGCCATCGGCCGCAAAAACTGGCTCTTCTGTGGCAACCACAAAGGCGCCAGCGCTGCTGCTTTGATTTATAGCCTGATCGAAAGTGCCAAAGCCAATCATTTAAAACCCTTTGAATATCTCAAGTATCTACTCACTCACATCAAGTCCGCTACGACTGACGCCGCCTTGCTTAAGCTTTTGCCTCATCGTGCCAAGTTGGATCTCAGTCTCGATTCGCATTATAAGGTCAAGCCCTCAGGCTGAATAGATGGGGTTTGTTGAGCGCTTACTTTACACCAGTGCTCCGCCTGCTTATTTAGGTCTTCAATTCTGATATTCACGTCCTGCAAAAAATATCCTGGATATATGGATCGCTCCACCCGACCTTTTTTATTGCCCCGCGCTGGCGCAATAGGCCGTGCCAGATCAATGATAGTGCCGAAGTGCTGTTTCCGTGTTGGAGATAAGCGCCTTTGACTCTTC
>CAYGFJ010000341.1:0-2045 GCA_964349115.1 uncultured Francisellaceae bacterium | reverse complement strand
TGACGCAAAGCCACGATGCGGGTTTTGGCGTCTGCTGTGATGAAGTAGCCCACGCCGCGCTGAATGCTGACAATGCCTTGTTCTTCAAGATAGGCGTAGGTTCGGGTCACAGTATTGGGGTTGACCTTGAGGGAGACGGCCAGTTCACGGATGGCGGGGATTTTGTCCATCCATTGGCCGTCTAAAATGGATTCTTGAATAAATTCAGCAATTTGCAAGTAGATGGGCTTGGGGTCGTGGAATTCCATCTTACTTGAGCTCCGTGCGTGTTAAGGCAAAATAACCACCAAGCAAAGAGGCTGCAGCCAAGGCCCACCATACCATGCTTTGCGCCAATTGATTCAAGTGGATGGTCGACAAAACAAGAAAGACCCCCAGCATGACGAGCAAGGTTTTGAGCAGGGGCAATTTTTTAAAACAGATGGAACCCAGTAACAAAAAGGCATTGAAGGTCAAATATTGGGAAATGATGATCAACATGTCTTCGTCCATGGTGGATGCCCCCCAGTACGAATGATCAATGATATGAATAAGGACGCCCACCCCATACATCACGAGCACAAAGAGCAAGTAAAGCGGCCCTGAGAGCAGCCAGGCAACAAAATATTTTGTCAGCTGTGAGCTGGGGAGAGTTAAATATTGGATGGATGTCCCTGCATCATGAAGATCACGAAAGATCGCACTGCTGATGAGGGCGCCGCCAATAAACACTGCGCCTGAAAAGAAGAGTGAATGCTGAGGCAGCGTATTGGCTGTAAAAATAAAGAGAATGATGAGCCCAATGGCCAGCCACAGAATCAATTTTCGATTTGAATAGAGGGTCAATTTAAACATGAGAGTCTCCTAAAAGAGGGGCGATTTCAGTATTGTTCAATACCGCGTTGAACAAAAGAGTGAGGTCAATGAGGCCTTCGTTTTTCTGAGTATTGGCTTCGACAAAGAAATAACCCCCAGCCCGCTGCTCAGCATATAAAGCCGTTTCCGGGCGTTTGCTGGCATTTCCAAAATGCAGTTTTTTTTCAATCAAAGACAAAGGCGCATTCACCACAATTTTGCCGTTTTTGACGATGAGGACCCCATCAATGACCGACTCAATGTCATGAACCTGGTGGGTAGAAATCAAAACTAGTTGATCGGGCTCAATCTGTTTTGCCATCACAGCTTGCCAGACTTGTTTGTTGGGGATGTCGAGCCCATTGGTCGGTTCATCCAAAATCAAAAATTTAACCCGGGTGGCCAAGGCAAAGCTCATCAGAAACATCTTCTTCTGCCCATGCGACAAACTCGAGCACAGCTGGGTTTCTGGGACATCAAAGCGGTCTAAGCAGGACAAAAAGATGCGTTCATCAAACCGGGGATAAAACGCCCCATAATATTTCGCATAATGCAGTGCATCCATGGGGGGAAGGTCAAAATCCTCAGGCATGAAAAAGATTTCTTTTAAAAAAGCAGGCGCTCGCTTTGAAGGGTCTTGCCCCAGCATGTCAACCGTTCCCGCATCAGGGAAACAAAGCCCTGCCATGATTTTCAGCAGGGTCGTTTTTCCTGCGCCATTTTGTCCCAAAAGACCGTAAACATGTCCCGCTGTCAAAGACAAAGACAGTCCTCTAAACAGCAGTTTTCCCTTGCGGTATGAGAATTCAAGTTTATTGATTTTCAACAGTGGCTCCTGTAATTTTTCCTAATATTTTAGCGCCTTTGCTCTTGTAGATGATGCCCGCGCCTTCTTTGAAGGTGATATTTCCAGACACAACACTGGTGCTGTCCAAGTAGATTTTGTAACTGCCGACCAGGGCGGCTTTCTTGATCGTAATGTTTTTGACGCTTGAATGGCTGAAATACAAATCGCCATTGGCATTGATGTTGCCAAAACTGCTGTCATTTGCTTTCAGGTCGCCATTCATGTCCAGCGCTTGAATATTGGAATGATTGGCTGTAACGGAGCCATTCACAGACACTGAGTTCATTGTAGCTTGATTGAGCGAGAGGGGGCCTTGCACGACGACGGAATCCACTGTTCCCGTGCAAGCAGTAGGGCCATCAAA
>CAYGFJ010000340.1:0-2050 GCA_964349115.1 uncultured Francisellaceae bacterium | reverse complement strand
CGTTAAACTGAACAGCAAGAGCAGGATCTATATTTAAAACCCTTCCTTTTACTTCAAGCAATGGCCCCAGCTCAGTCAGCCCTCGCAAACGATCTGTGAGGGCCTCTGATCCGAGTGACCCCTTAAGCCTTTGAATCACTGCTTGATCTGTCTCCAGGTATCCCAAAAGAATTTGTTTCAAGCCTCGATGCTCACCATCCATATCTGAGGGCAAAGCCTTTAGTGCTTGAGATAGTTGGATGCAATCAATCTGTCTTTGACTGTGTTTATAGATATATAAGAGATAACACAAATGAGACAACGCAGATTTTTTCTCAAGCTCAGTCAAACAAGAAAATAAGTGCGTCAACAACACTGCACCTGCCCGCCACATCATCACATTTTTGCCACTCTCTTCCCTGGAAGATAAAAATCGGAGTAAGGTTGTGCCAGCGCCTGCCTCAACCATTTTGGATAGACACTGCGGGCTGTCATAGAGATTGAACAGGGCCATCAGCGCCCGCTCACGGACTTCCTCATTTTCTCTAACAAACAGTTTTAACAAGGTGCGGATTGCACCGCTCTCTGCAATCCGAGGCATAGCCTCAGCGATTTTAGCTATATTTTGAATCGTCCCAGCTCCTCTCATTTGCACCAAGCTGCTCTCTGTTGTGAGCAGCAATGCATTGAGATTGCTCAAAATCTCAGTGTCTTGAAATATGCCCCATAGGTCTCTTTGTCCTATTTTTTCATTCCCACTAAACAAACATGCGACAGAAATCATCGCCCATTCTTGAATGACTGTACTCCTTTGTGTAAGGCTATAAACCAGCTCAGGCACAGCCAAACTCAACAAACCGATAGGGACTTCATCTTTCATGTCCATGTATTCATGCCTCTCAGGCAGGGCTGCTTTCATCTCCCTGATCACCGCCTCTTGTTTCTCATCAGACAGATGACGCAACAAAAGAATAAGTTGATACTTGACTTCCGGACTGGCCTTGAGATCTTTACACAATGCATCAACCAGTCCTTTTTCACCAAAGATCTCGGCCTTTAAACTCGGGAAAGATGTCATTAATTTTTCAGACATTCCAAAAGCAATCACAGGCCATCTCCAACTTCTGGCCCGTCCCTGAACCTTTGCCCATTCAGCAAATAAGCCTAAATGTGGCTCCCACACTCTGTCAAACTGCTCTCTATTGCTTTCTTCTGCCAGCAAGATGAGTAATTTTAGCCCATCAAAAATAAATTTAACTTGCCTCATAAGATGACACAAGGGAATCAAGACTGGCTCTAAAATTTTCTGAACCAAGGCGGCTCTTCTGTCAGAATTCGATTCTTTTTGAATTGCCTCGTACAGAAATATAAATGGCACACTGTTAAGAGGTCCCTGCGTGCTTGTGATCACCTCAATCGCTTGGTCCACCAAACCATCGACCTGCTCAAATCCACCCGACATTTCATCACCCCCATAAATTAAAATAAAACCGAGCAAAACTATACTAGATAATTATTTAATTTGAAAGCACTGATTCATAGTCATAAAAAAACCCGCACGAGGCGGGTTTTTTAAGAGAACGCATTGGGGATGGATTACATCATGCCATCCATACCGCCCATGCCTCCCATTCCACCCATGCCGCCACCCATTCCACCGGCACCGCCAGCAGACTCTTCTTTGATTTGGGTGATCGACGCTTCGGTGGTGATCATGAGACCGGCCACTGAAGAGGCGTTGCGTAATGCAGAACGAGCCACTTTGGTAGGATCCAAGATGCCCATCTTGACCATGTCACCAAACTCGCCTGTTGCAGCATTAAAGCCATAATTGCCTTTGCCTTCCAGAACCTTGTTCAGGATGACAGACGGCTCTTCACCGGCATTGGCCACGATTTGACGCAGAGGCGCTTCCAAGGCTTTGCGAATGATTGCAATACCGTGATCTTGATCGACATTGTCGCCTTTCAATTTGGCCAAGGATTCAATGGCTCGAACTAAAGCCACGCCTCCACCAGGCAACACCCCTTCTTCCACTGCAGCGCGGGTGGCGTGCAGGGCGTCTTCCACG
>CAYGFJ010000339.1:0-2055 GCA_964349115.1 uncultured Francisellaceae bacterium | reverse complement strand
CCACCGGCACGCGCAACACCCAATCCTCAGCATTTTTCCCCGTGCACTGACTGCCCATGCCCCCACCCCCATTTTTCGCCTTGAAATGTCGGGTGTAGCGATAATCAAGCAAAGTATTCAAATTGGGATCTGCCTCTGCAAAAATAGACCCTCCTGATCCACCGTCCCCTCCGTCCGGCCCACCCAAAGGAATGTATTTCTCCCGCCGGAAAGACAAGCATCCATTGCCGCCCTTGCCTGCTTCCAAATCAATTTTTACTTCGTCTACGAATTTCATAATGTTGTCCTGTTTGTGTAAAGGCTTATCCCAGCGCCCAGAGGGGGATAAAGCACAGTCGTTGTTCCTGGTCGAATATAAAAGGGCCGCGATACAAGATGATGCCATATTCACAGGCATAGTCTTTCATGAAACCTTGCATGGCGCGAATTTTCTTTTTATCAACCTCCTTGGAATAAGTCACTTCAATGGGGATGATATGCGGGCGCTTTTGAATCACAAAGTCAACTTCTTGTTCAGCGGTGGTTCGCCAGTAGTAAATTTGATTGCGGTCGATCAAGCGATCACTGGCAACCTGAAGCTCTTTCAGCACCCAATTTTCAACCCGATGTCCGATCAGCCCTGTTTTTTCAAGCAGTGCTAAGTCCGAAATTCCATAAAGATAACTCACCAACCCATTATTATTCATATAAGCCTTGGGTGATTTTGAGAGACGTTTCATTGGGTTTTCAATCAATGGGGGAAGCTCTTGATACATGAGGGTCGCTTCAAGATAGCTCACATATTTCCGCACGGTATCCCGGGATGCTGCCAAACATTTTGACAGCTTGGTGTCATCCCTAATGGACCCTGTTTGTCCCGCCAGAACTTCCATCAATTTCCGGTAGAGATTCAAGTCGCCAATGGCATGAACGGCGCGAACATCTCGCTCTAAATAAGTTTGGATATAATCACGCAAATACCGTTTTTTATCATCGTCTCGCTCTTCTTTCAGCACCTCAGGCAATCCGCCCCAAATCAGCTCTTTTTCAAGCATCGTTTCAAGTGGTATACGAAACGGCGCAAGCAATGCGACCTGCTCTGCCAGAGCCTCTGCTGAGGCCCCGCTAAAAATGGCATCCAAAACTGAACTGTCCGGCAAGTTCAGATTCATTTTGACCTGTTCTTGCAAAGTAAATGCGCGGAGGTAAAAGAGCTCAATCCGCCCAGCCAAACTTTCTGTAGACAGCGCATGTAGATTTAAAATAGATGAGCCGGTCACAATAAACTTGATTTTCCCCTGATCTTTATATTGATCGTAGAGCACTTTGATCTGCTCAAAGAGAGCAGGCAATTTCTGTGCCTCATCAATCACCACCCATAGGCACACCTCTTTCCCGAGCTGAACATGGGTTTCTTCTTCAATCACTCGCGCCAAGCCATCCGTACTGATGCGCAAACGTTGTTCTTCAATGTCCATATTGAGCAAACACCAGGTCAATTCAGGATGCTCAGTAATAAAATGTGCTGTCAGTTTTGACTTCCCAACCCGTCTTGACCCCAGAATCCCCGTCACAAACGGGCGATAAAACGACTCTACAATCAGTGATTCATTTTTTCGAGGAACATACGCCATGGTGAGCCCAAGCAGAGGAAGATTGTAAGCAGTATACTCGCGCCTTAGTCAAAAAACAATGAAATTTGACTAAGCCCCTAGTCAAATTTCATTGTTTTAATCGCAGTGGCTCTGGTTTTATCTCAACTCCATTTGCCCCATCCAGTAACACAGCAGCATTGCAGGAATGCGCATGACTTGGCAGGAAGTAAAATTTGGGTGGAGACCAAAGTCACTAAGCTCTTTTGTTACAACATAGCCTCTCTTTATTTTTTTCTCATTGCAAAAATGTTCAAGCCCCTGCAAGTCACGCTTTGCTGTATGTTGAGAGCGATATTTAATTTCAAAGGGAATCATTGCGTCCCCAGATTCTGCGATGAGGTCCACCTCTTGTTTTTTTGCATTTTGCCAATAGGTAAAGCGGATACTTTTTTGATAATAATGCGTATAGAGATGTTTAAAT
>CAYGFJ010000338.1:0-2060 GCA_964349115.1 uncultured Francisellaceae bacterium | reverse complement strand
CTCTAAAGCTGACCGCTGCGCGCTAAGAGCCCGTAACAAAATAGGGTTTATAATCTTAGTGCAAGCACCTCAGCCAAACTCGCCACTTCATGGACTTCAATTTTGCTGGAGCCACGAATGCGGTTGGCTTTGGGGACGATAGCCTGTTTGAAACCGTGTTTGGCGGCTTCGGCCAGGCGCTCTTGTCCATAGGGGACGGGACGCACTTCGCCGGAGAGGCCCATTTCACCGAAAATCACCATGTCCTGGGGCAGGACTTTGTTTTTAAAACTGGAGAGAATAGCCAAAACCATGCCCAAATCAGCACTGGTTTCTGTAATTTTCACCCCACCCACCACATTGATGAAGACATCCTGATTGCCCACTTGCACGCCACCGTGTTTGTGAAGAATTGCAAGCAGCATATTGAGGCGATTCAAGTCATAGCCAATCGATAGCCGCTTGGGCGCGCCGAAATGATTGTCATCGACCAGGGCTTGCACCTCCAACAAAAGCGGCCGCGTGCCTTCCCAGATGTTGACCACAGCGCTTCCCGGCAAAATACTTTCACGACTTAAAAAAATGGCTGAAGGATTTTTGACTTCTTTCATCCCCTTATCGGTCATCGCAAAAATCCCCAATTCATTGACCGGGCCAAAACGATTTTTCAAAGCCCGCAAAATGCGATAACGCCCATCTTGTTGGCCTTCCAGATACATGACGGTATCGACAATGTGTTCCAACACTCGGGGCCCTGCAACTTCTCCCGATTTGGTAACATGCCCCACCAAAAAGATCGACACATTCAATTGTTTGGCCATGCGCGTCAGCAATGCCGCTGACTCCCGCACTTGGGTGACCCCTCCTGGCGCGCCTGACAACTCTTCCACTTGCATGGTTTGGATGGAATCAATCACCACCATTTTGGGTTTGTTTTTCTTCACACTCTCAATAATGGCGCGGACCCCAGTATTGGTGAGCAAGTGAAAGTCTTTCGTCACAAGCCCCATCCGTTTGGCCCTCAAGGCAATTTGGTCCAGCGATTCTTCCCCAGACACATACAGCACCGGATGCTGATGACTTAAATTGGCAAACACCTGCAACAACAAAGAGGACTTGCCAATCCCCGGATCGCCTCCAATCAAAGTGACCGAGCCCGGCACCAGCCCACCCCCCATTACCCGATCCAATTCCTCCATCCCCAATGGAATGCGTGTATATTCACGAATCGACACTTCTGACAGAGAGACCCACTCCAGCGATTCCACCCCTGCATAACTGCCCATCCCCTTCACACTCGCCTTTTCCACCCGCTCTTCAATCAGCGTATTCCACCCCTGGCAGTCCAAACACTGCCCCGTCCACTTGGGATACGCCGAGCCACAAGATTGGCATACATATTGAGATTTTGTTTTTGTCATATATAAAGTTGTTTCCTAACGTTCGAACAGCATATGGCTTTTGGTGAGCTCGCCACGATTGGTTTGAGCAGCCATTAAGGAGAGCTCACCACAAAGGACGGTGGCAGCAATGATTTCAGATAGTTTTTGGCTGGAAGCACCAGGATGTGCAGGGTCAGGGGCGCACCCCATTTGGGTTAAATGATCAATAATGCCAGGATGCTGTTTGCCATTGCCGATGGTGCCTACAATGATATTTGGCAAGTTCACTGAAAAATACAGATCACCAGATTCAGTGATTTCAACACTGGTGATGCCTTGCGAGCCTTCAATAATATTGGCAGCATCCTGACCGGTGGCCAAGTAAGTGGCGAGGAGAAGGTTGGCATAATGCGCATTCGCAGACCGAACGCTGCCTGCCAAAATGCCGCCCATCAGGTTTTTGGCAATGTTTAAATCACGGACTTGCTCAGGGGTGGTGCGCAAGTGTTTGAGACACAGCGCATGAGGGATCACCAATTCTGCGATCACATGCTTGCCCCGACCCAAAATGGCATTAATGCTGGAGGCTTTTTTGTCAACACACAAATTGGCAGAAATCGAGACATAGCTGAGTTCTGGAAAACGCGCAAGCAAGGTTTCGATGATGGCATCTGAGGCTTTGGTCGACATATTGTGTCC
>CAYGFJ010000337.1:0-2065 GCA_964349115.1 uncultured Francisellaceae bacterium | reverse complement strand
TGTAATTACTCAACCCCCCCCCTCTCATGGGCAAGAAAAGAGGAGCGCTTGGGTTTAGCTTAAGTTAAAAGGAAGCTTGGCTCTATTCCCATGGCTCTTTGGATAGACTGCCTGGGAGTGAGTTTTTGTTTTTGTCCCGTATTGACAACAGAACGCACAGCCGCAAAGAAGCCTTTGCCCCAGTTTGATCGGAACCCGCCTGTTACCCGTCGATAGATCGTACTCAGCCGTATGGATCGTTCCGACCCATTGTTTGTCGCAGGAATGGCTTGTGGGTCTTCCAGGAAGGTAAACAAGTTTTTTCCATGCTTTAAATATCGTTTCTTTAATCTCTTACCCGAAGGGGTTTCTGGCTCAAATTCAAGGATTTTTTCAAGCTCATCTTCCAATCGTGTGCGCCATTTTTCCAGATTGTTCAACACAAAGGGTCTATGACGCCGTCTATGCAGGGCGATTGCTTTGAGAATCAGCTTTTTTAATCGCCAGGAAAAGTAAACCTCGCCTTCCTGAATGGAATACTCACAATCACGCAGTTGATGGGCCAAGCAAATTTGCCATTTTTTAGCATGGTTTTGTTGGGAGCTGTAAAGATCGGATACCCAAAATTCAGGACGATGCCCGCTCATGACTTCATCAACAACGCTCGCTCCTCGACAGGGGCGAATGACATGCAAGCAAACGCTTTCATTTTGAAAGACCCATTCCCACTCATTATTCCCCCGAACACGGGCGCTTGTCTCATCGGAACAGACAAGGCGGGATTTACGGATACGTTCCAGAATTTCAGATACCCGAGCATCAAAACGACCCGTATATTTTTTGAAAACAGAAGCAATAGCCCCCTGGCTCACAGAAATCTGAAACCGATCTGCCATATAGGAGCTGAGCCGCTTGTAACTCATGAAATGATTGTATTTCAAGTCAATGAGTTCTTTGGCGACAGAATCCGTAAAGGGGCTCCCAGGCTCATAACCAACAGGAGCTGGAGCAACACTCGACAAATCACAATTCCTGCACTGGCATTTATACAGGTGAACACGGGTGATGAGGGGGTGAATTTCCGGCAGCTCAATCTTATCGTAAGCCGCATAAAGTTGCTGGCTTTCTTCATCCAAACTCCCCCCACAATTAGGGCATTGAGTGAGCTTCATCTCAAATGTTTGGCTCTGGTTGGGATGAAGGGGCCGCCCGCCCTTGCCATGTCCTTTTCGTTTTTTCTTCGGGGCATCCTTATCATCTGGTTTGTTGGATTTGTAATCAGATGAAGGGCGAGAACTTGAATTTCGGGACGTCTTCTTTGGGGCATTAAAGGTTGTTTCAAGCTCAATAACCTTGGCTTCTAACACCGCAATTCTGGAATCCTTTTCTGCAATTTGAGCGTCTTTCAGGGCGATTATTGCCTTTAAGTCATCAACCTGCTTAAGAAGTAAAACTGTCTGATTTTCCAATGCACAAAGGCGTTCTTGGTAGTCAGAAAAATGATAATCTTGCCTTTTTCTGCTTAAAATTAAGCTTTGGCCTTTGTTTGTCTTCATGCTTTAAAGAAGCAAAACATTATCTTAAATACAATCAAAAAGTTATTAGGTGACAGGTTCACAATGACGCATGCCGCTTAAGCATAGGCAAAAAATTGGGGGGTTGAGTAGTTACAAAATTTTTATCAAAACAAAACTTTTTACTTGGTAACAATATTTTTTTGCTCTCACAATATTTTTCTACATCATTTTCTTCAACATAAAGGTTATGACCGGCTGTTATTATTTGATTAATGGAGTTACGAAAACCAGACCCTGTATAAAAAAGAGAATCTTTATCACTTAGCCTATAAGAACAGTGAAGATAACAAATAGGAAGATATTGTGGATTTAAAGGATCATTTATTTTAATCCGGCGATCAATAATAACACCATCTTTTTCTTTAAAAAGAGCATGCTGTTTATATTGCCCATAATTTTCTTGTTGATTTCTGTTTTGAACGGACATCTCCTTTTCCATTGTTATATCTCGATGTACATGAACAACTCGCTCATTAACACTACCTAATGTAATATTATCTCTTTTTTCC
>CAYGFJ010000336.1:0-2068 GCA_964349115.1 uncultured Francisellaceae bacterium | reverse complement strand
AGGTTTGGGATAAAAAGGCAATGACCTCGCGGATGGAGTCGATCTTAATCAAATTCATCTTGCCTTCTGGCGTTAAAGTCATAACATCCGGATGCCCTGCTTCAGAATCAAACAAGTGACAGGCATCGCAATGGTCATTCCCCCTTTGATTCATGCACATCAAGGCTTTGATTTCTTGCTTCAAAGCAGGCAACAACGTTGCGGGGTTGCCTGTGATCAGTAGTGCGTGAGGGCAGTTTTGAGTGGGGATCATCTATTTTTTCTTCGGCGCAATCAAATCCGTCGCTGTCCCTTCATACATCTCAGTCGCTAAGGCAATCGTTTCGGAGAGCGTGGGATGGGGATGAATGGTGAGCGAAATATCTTCGGCTTCACAGCCCATTTCGATGGCCAAGGCCACTTCGGCGATGAGTTCACCCGCATTGGTGCCCACGATGCCAGCGCCTAGGATACGGTGAGTGGCTTCGTCATAAATCACTTTAGTCATGCCCTCGTTGCGACCAATGGAAAGGGAACGGCCACTGGCGGCCCAGGGGAAAACGCCTTTGCCGTAGGGAATACCTTGTTCACGGGCTTTGTCTTCAGTCAAACCGACCCATGCCACTTCGGGATCAGTGTAGGCGACGCCAGCGATGCACTTAGGTTCGAAGAAATGTTTTTGTCCGGCAATGACTTCAGCCGCAACACGACCCTCATGCACCGCCTTGTGCGCCAGCATGGGTTGACCGACGATGTCACCAATCGCAAAGATATTGGAAACATTGGTACGCAACTGCGTGTCGACAGGGATAAAGCCCCGCTCATCGACTTTAACGCCTGCCCTGTCAGCGCCAATGTCTTTGCCGTTCGGCGTTCTGCCAACAGCCACCAAAATGCCATCGTAGACTTCAGGCTTGGCGGGGGCATTTTTGCCTTCAAAGCTCACATACAGGCCGTCTTTTTTGGCTTCGACCTTCGTGACTTTGGTTTCCAGCATGATGGTTTCATAGCGTTTGGTCACCCATTTTTCATAGACTTTGGCAATGTCTTTGTCGACACCGCTCATCAATTGAGGCATGAATTCAACCACAGAGATTTTGCTGCCCAATTGCGCGTAAACCGAGGCCATTTCAAGCCCGATAATGCCCCCTCCCAAAACAAGCAAGCGTTTTGGAATAGAAGTCAAAGCCAAAGCCCCAGTTGAATCAAAAATACGAGGATCTTCAGGAATAAAGGGCAGCTTCACAGGACGGGAACCCGCTGCAATAATGGCATTTTCAAATTTGACTTGTGTCTTTTTGCCTGCTTTGTCTGTGACTTCAATCGTATTGGCAGAGGTAAATAGCCCAACACCCGTCACAATCTCCACTTTGCGTTGTTTCGCCAACATTTTCAAACCGCCAGTTAAACGGCCAACAATGCCTTCTTTATACCCGCGCAGTTTGTCGAGATTGAGTTTGGGCGTGCCAAATTCAATGCCAAACTGACTCATCTCATGCGCCTCTTCAATCACCTTGACGCTGTGAAGCAAGGCCTTGGAAGGGATGCATCCCACGTTTAAACACACACCGCCAATGTTGTCAAAGCGTTCGATCAAGGTCACTTTTTTGCCCAAATCGGCTGCGCGAAACGCTGCGGTATATCCGCCAGGGCCACTGCCTAATACAGCAACTTCAGTAATGATTTCTGTCATGGTGAAACTCCTATTTTCAAAGAACTTAATTTCCGAGAACGATACGCATAAGCAAAAAAGACGGGGATGATGCACGCCACAATACCCGCCCAGAAGAGCAGTTGATAATGGAGGGGTGAGCCGATAGCGACATTGGTGGGCGGGAAGGCGCCCACAAACAAAGTGACGACACAGCCGATGACACCCATGCTGTAAACGCAGAGCAAAATCACCCGTTTTTTCATAAAGCCATACAGGCGATCGCGATTGGGAAATTGGTATTCCACCACAATGGCGGCCAAAAACATCAGGAGGTAGACCACCATGTAAATCTCAACGCTCAAATTCGTCAAAAACCAGTAAGCCCCATTGACGGTCGGCATTAAGAGAAAAATCATGCTAAATATACTGATTATG
>CAYGFJ010000335.1:608-2070 GCA_964349115.1 uncultured Francisellaceae bacterium | reverse complement strand
TTTTTGACTGCTGCAAAATGCCCAGTGCCGCTTTCGGGTAGGCTATTACAAGGCTTGATGGGCGGCTACGTGCCAATAAGCGACAGTCAGGGGTCAAGATCGTGGCTCCAGACCAGACATTGACAAAAGGCAACATAGTGCCGTTAGCGGAATATTAGCTTTGCTGATAGATTGCAGCCTCGTGCATTCGTCCCTTGTTATTTGAACGTGGATAACAAAGTGAATAGGATATTTGTATATGGCCGCAGAGAGTCCATTTGTCAAAGCAGCAAAAGAAGTTGCGAGTCAACTTCTTCAATCCCCGCTTTATATAGAGCAAGGCGCGGCTTTGATATACCAACTAGCTGTGGACAATCAGCTAAACCTGACCGTAAACCTAAAGCGCCCTGTTCGTGGTAATTCAGCGTTCCAAACTGACCTTTGTATTTTTGAGAAGAAAGGCGAAGGTATTTGTATTCCTAGGGTGGTAATGGAGTTCAAAACTCATATTACTACCCACGACATCCTAACCTACAGTGCAAAGGCTGCGAAACATAAGCAGATTTACCCATATCTTCGCTATGGCATCATTGCCGAAAAAGATACGGAGGTGCCTAAACGTTTATTTACTCACAATGATTCACTTGATTTTTGTGCCGCAGTCTCAGGCCTTGAAGGAAATAATCTTTTAGTTTTTTTTAACAAGCTTTTGAAAGATGAGATCAAGTCCTCCATACTTCTTGAGGACATTGCCTTTGGCTCTATTCACACTCGTCTATTTCGTAGTGAGGTGGTTGTTAGCGAGATGTCCGTCGAATCAGAATTAATAAAAAGGAGAAAATGATGGCCGATTCTATTTGCAAGGGTGCGGGGCGAAAACTTCATCACCCAAAAAGTGCAACAAATGCGGAAATATTCTTTGTTATAGCTGCGTGAGTAAAGGGAACAATGGCTCCACTGGGCAATGCCAGCATAAACCGGGGGGCACTCCTAAGTGCAGTGGTTATTACCACTAACTAATACTTACTGCTTATTCGACGATGCCTTGCTGAAAGTAGAAGTGTGGCTTCCATGCGGGCATAAACTTTTAGCTTTGCCTATATAAAACGGCCATGAAAACTCTCTCATACACCCTGAACGTCACTGCCATTTTTTGCGGGTTACTTTTTACATTTGAACCGTGTTTAGCAGAACAACCCAGCCATTCTCTTCCTGATACCAATGCTGTTGTGATGTCTATTTCCGGTGGCTGCGGGGCTTTTGACATTGGCAAGGTTGACAAAAGAGCTTACAAGCGTTGCACTGACACAGAGCTTGCAGCATATGAAAAAGTAAAGCGCCTCTCTGAAGACAAGACCATTCCAAATGAGGTTTGGAATAGCTGCTGGGCGGCAAGTAGCACGAGAAATGTAGATTTCCACCTATGGGTACACTGCCTAGATTTCGCCATGTCGACTTGTTCATTACACAAAGAATATGAGGG
>CAYGFJ010000335.1:0-598 GCA_964349115.1 uncultured Francisellaceae bacterium | reverse complement strand
TCTTGCCGCACTCGATATCAAACCCGCGATGATCGACAGTGTGACTTTGGGCGATAAAAAAAATCTAGTTAATGTGGGTGACGTTATTGATGGCTCCCCCATTCAAAAGGCAGGCATAGTTCAAGGCGACATACTCATGAAAATTGGAGCGCAAGAAATTTCAGGACTTACGGATGAAGAAATATACAAACAGGTAAAAGGGAAAGTTGGCACGCAACTAGCATTAACATTTCTTATCAAGGGTAGTGGTCAAATAAAAACCGTCAATCTCACACGAGCGCAGCTTATGATTCCCGATAAAGCTGGCATTCAGGATTGCTGGATAGCGATCCAATCTGGGAAATGGATTGAAAGCAATTATTAGCATATCCGTTCCTGCCCATGTGAGGTATGGGGCGGACGGAGAATTTATTCCACTGAGTAGACTGCTCGATAGCCGACATTTGCCAAAGGCAGCAACGTGTCGTAAGCAGTAACTCGCGAGGGTGGGCAACTTGTTGCCCACCTGATTTTCGGTTTTGGTTTTTGCTTTACCTCCCCTGAGCGCCGCCGAGTAGCGCAGGCTGGTCAGGGGGTTTCGGCGAGGACTGATGAAACA
>CAYGFJ010000334.1:0-2071 GCA_964349115.1 uncultured Francisellaceae bacterium | reverse complement strand
AACTAACATTGTTATACATAGTCTTCTACCTGGTTATTCTATTGATAATAATTAATAGGGTCACGAATCCACAAGTAAGCAAGCTCAATGCAAATCCAAAACTTAAATAATAATCATGTTGGATATACCCATAGGCCACGCCGGAAGTTTGTATTAAACAAAATCCGCCAAAGGTGATAAGGGATAAGCCCTCTGCGCTTTTAGTTCTTAGGATACGAATTGTTTGAGGGATAAAGAGGGCGGCATTAATATACATGCCAGCACCAAAAATGATCTGAATGAACTGCTTAAGCATTAGTTTTTCCCGTGCTATGGCCTAATCTAATGCCGGATAGTCTGCCACAGATTATACTGATTTGTAAGATATTGCTCACATAGCAACTCTACTATAGCTCACAAAATACACAAATCAGTTGAACAATTTTGATTATCCTAAATTTAGCAGTTGAAAGCGTAGCGAGAAAAAAACCCATGGTGCCTGGCACTTTTTCCTCGAAAGGTGCCAGGCACCGAGGATGGCAGACTCTTGGTAAGCGCTTAATTAACCCCAGGGTTGTGCGGGAAGCAAAAATTTGTTAGCGATATTGTCGAAGTAGGCAATCGGAGGGGCAGTTGAAGGGCAAGAGTAAATCAATGTTTTTGTTCAGTGTGGTGGGTAATTCAGCTAACACATATTTTAAATAAGCATAAGGTTCAACTCGGTGGATTTTGCAAGTCTGGATGAGAGAGTAAATAACAGCCGCCGCTTTAGCACCCTCAGGATTATCCGAGAATAACCAGTTCTTTCGACCTATCGCAAAATCCTTCATCGCACGTTCACTAAAATTATTATCGATTTCAAGACGTGGATCATCCAGATAGCGAATGAGTTTTGGCCATTGTTTTAGTGTATAATTCAATGCTTTTCCAATGAGCGATTCGGGCGGTGCTTGCGGCGCGCGCTCCTCCATAACCTTCCGTAACGCGATTAAAATGGGCTTTGCTTTTTCCTCTCGAAGAGCTTGTAATTTTTCAAGAGAATAAAGCTGATCCTTAGCACATTTCTCAAGTGCATAGAGTTTCTGGATTTCTTTTAAGGCATGATCATAAAATCCCTGAACCTGTTTAGCTTGTTGTTGGGCTTTCAGAAAATAACGACGTGCATGTGCCCAACATCCAACACCGATGATTTTTCCTTCACGCCATAAATCATCATATCCCGCATAACCATCGCAGTGTAAATAACCTTGATATCCTTCAAAAAAGATATTAGCTATTTGTCCACTGCGTGTTGGATGATATTGATACACAGCACACCGTTGTGAAGTGTCACCTCCTGCAAAGAACCACATATAAGATTTAGTTTCTGCTTTTCGATTTAATTCCTTTAATACTTGCACCGTGGTTTCATCCGCATAAGCAACGGATGAACTTTGGATAATAGCCTGCAATCGCTGAACCAACGGCGAAAGTAATGCGGCACTTTGAATCACCCAATGACTTAACGTCGATCGAGGAATATCAATGCTCATTCGCTGGAAGATCCGCTCTTGTCGATACAGGGGTAAATGATCCGCGTATTTTGAGACTAACACATGCGAAAGCAACCCAGCAGAAGCCATGCTCTTCGGAATGGGTTGCTCGGGAAGCTCCGCTGTTTTGATCGTTTCACTACAGCCCTTACAGGCGTATTTTTTTCGAACATGTACAATCACTTTCATGCGAGCTGGAATGATATCTAATTGCTCACTTTTGTCTGAACCTATTTCGATTAATGTGCAGCCACAGGAACAGATTTTTTCTAAGTCTGGTAAATCATAGAAACGTTCTTCACGGGGCAAGTCTTGAGGCAAGGGTCTTCGACCTGGTTTTTTTCGAATAAAGCTTGCCACACTGATGGCTTGATCTGCTTCTTGAATGTCCGTAACATTTTCTGCTCGTGCTTCATCAAATAATAAACCTTGTAGAGGGTTTACTCCTTTCTCCGATTTTTTTCCATAACGCTCATGAAGCAAGGCATTTACCTGTTGGCGAAGTTTGGTGATATCTTCAAGGTATTTATCTTTTTCTTGATTAAACTCAAGTAGAGAGT
>CAYGFJ010000333.1:0-2081 GCA_964349115.1 uncultured Francisellaceae bacterium | reverse complement strand
GCTATAACCAGCCTAGAAGCACAGGAAGGTAATTTTATTTGACATAAAAATAAAGCGGCGTACAATCAAGATTAATTATGACACTTCATTATTCTTTTTTCGAGAGCTCTGCACGTCCACCATTGAATGTGTTTAACCTTGTGGCAGTGCCAATCCGCTAGAAATGAGGTTTTTTATTCACTTAAAACACCTCGCCATAAAAAGCGGGGAATTTTGTAAGCCATGGATACTTTAAAAGAACATTACACAGTCGCAATAATAGGTGGCGGTCCAAAAGGATTGGTTCTACAGCATGAACTAGAAGAAGCGGGGATGAACTCTATTTTAATAGAAGCAGGTGAATGTGGCCGGACATGGAATGAGGCTCATATGAATAAAAAAATACCCATCACTCCACCCGATTTAGAAATAAGTAATTTAGCAAGTGCCAGTTTTCAAGATTTTCTCCGTACACTTAGCCCAGCCCAACTACGGAGAGATCCTTTGATAGAAAATCTTTATCCAACGGTGGGGCATCTGCGTAGATATTTAAAAAAGCTTCGTCAGAAAATTAAGGAATCAATAAACAATTGTTTAGTAACTGACATAATACCACACGATAACACTTTTAGGCTTGAAACAACGAAGGGGCAAACATCAGTCCGAAACGTAGTGCTCTCAACAGGACTAGTAGGTTATGGAAATACAGAATTTAAAAAAGATCCAACTGGATTGTTAGGTGAGACTCCTCACGTACAACATCAACCCGCTACCTTGCGTAGAGAAAGCGAACTCGCAAACTGGGTTAAAGGCTGTCAAAAAATTGCTATTATAGGAGCAGGACCTGCAGCCTTCAGCAGCTTAACTAGCTTTAATAATCTAGGGTTACAAGCTCAAGTACACGTCATAGAAATAGACAGAGTGAGAGATCGACTGCTCGGGCAAGGAGGTACAACCTCTCAAGAGTTGCAAAGATTAGCCCAGCATCTTTTACCCGATGTATTGAAAGGTAACTTAAATCTAACCTTTCACGATCACAGCACAGTGAAAGGCGCAGAGGCTGAAGAAGCAAGCGTACAGCTGTATATTGAAGCCAATAATCATTCACAGGCTTTGAGCGTGGATAGAGTCTTATTGTGTACAGGGTTTGAATACAATTTTGCTCAATTGCCTTTTACACAACGAATAAGAGCTGACCGCAGTTTGGAAATAAAAAAAGGCTTCCCTGTAATCAACCCTTCTCATCAAGTCATGAGCAGCAACGGACCTTTAAATTTATATATGTTGGGAGCAGGAGCTTCTCACTTAGGGCATCAACACATAACACTTAAGTCAACTCCCAGAGCAGTGAACACTATCATCAGCTCTATAAAGCAAAATACTTTGTGAATTAATCATTCTCCCGAAAGAGCTCTCCCCCACGCTGCCACTTTTTAAAGGCACGTCCAAACGGCATGGTAGAAAAATGATAGCGAAAAATCACCAGTCGACGCAGAAACCAGGCTAGAAAACCGGTAATTAAAAATGGCCCACATTTAAATGCAGCAAACTTTCCACCCAGTGGCAAAATCATCCAGGCCTCTCCAGGAGAGTAATTCTTAAGTTTTTTACCACAAAACACACGTACAATATTATCTGCAACTAGGTTCCCTTCCTGCCAAGCTGGATATGCAAGCATAGGAACTCGTACACCTGGCTTATTGATATCTTCTAAAAACGCATTGTCCCCAGCAGCAAAAATATTTGGATAATTTTTAGATTTTAATGTCGAGTCCACCTCCACAGCACCGCCCTTTTTTGCATCACCAATTGCCGTCACCACGGGGTGCACACTCACACCCGCCGTCCAAATGAGCATGGAATTGGGCAAAGTCTTGAGCTTGTTTTTGGCGTCTTTCATGAGCACAGTAGTTTCCGTTACCTTCGTGATGCGAAACCCACGATAAATACACACGCCCATGCGCTCCAAGCGGCTCAAAATCCTCTCGGTTCCCTTGCTATCCAATCCAGCCAAATCTTGTCCACTTTGAATCAGTTGAACATGCACTTTCGCCAGCGGGAATTTATATTTTTTACAGAGTTTTTTTAGCGACGTATAAAGC
>CAYGFJ010000332.1:0-2088 GCA_964349115.1 uncultured Francisellaceae bacterium | reverse complement strand
CACCGATGGTAGTTCAGACCGCTATCTTTTTACAGACATTTTATGACGGGACCCGAAGGAATGGCTTAAAGGAGCCATTTTTTTGGTTCGAAGATTGTCCGATCCGGGGTTTAATCTAAAACCATTGAAAAATCGCACTTTTCTTGTATAGTGTAAGCGCAAGTTACCCTAAGTTATTCTACAATCCCCGCTCATTCCCAACCCATTAATCCTTCTCTAGGAAGCACTCATTATCTAAATTAAGGCGTTGTCTATGATTTTTAGGAGGTGTAAAGAAAATTGTTTTGACCTGAAAGCTTGCGATTGTTTACGATTAATGGAAGTTTCTTAGCTTGCGGAAGGTTATTGTAGCTATAAAGAGAAAGTAACGCAAACAAAGATTATTGAAAAACAGAGTACACAAAGGTGGTGTGCAAGTTGAAAGTTGCAGAAACACATAGAGGTTTGGAGCAAAAACCAGATGAATTCATCTCCCTTTCAGATGCGCTGAAACAAAACAGGGAGCAGGTTATAGAAAGCCACAAGAGCTATCTGAACTCCTGGCTAGCTACAATGCTCAGACTTTTAGATTTTGACAAGCAGTTTGTAAAAGCTGAGGGAATCCATGTCTGGGACAGCGAAGGTAACCAATACCTAGACTTTCTGGGTGCCTACGGTGCTCTTAACCTGGGTCATAATCATCCTCGAATACTGGCTGCTTTAGAGCAGGTAAGAGAACTACCCAACCTTCTACAGGCATCCCTGGGCACTATGGCGGGAGTACTAGCAAACAACTTAGCTGTAGTGACGCCGGGCAATCTTAATCGCTCGTTTTTTGGCAATAGTGGGGCAGAAGCGGTAGAAGGGGCACTTAAGTTGGCACGGGCAGCCACCGGACGGCAGGACGTAATCTACTGCGATGGTTCCTTTCACGGCAAAACGCTGGGTGCTTTATCGGTAACAGGAAGAGAGAAATACCAAAAAGCTTTTCAGCCTCTCCTTCCTGGCTGCACTTCAGTACCTTTCGGCAATTTAGAAGCTCTTGAAAGCAAACTGGAACAAAAAACGGCTGCTGCTTTCATCGCTGAGCCCATACAGGGAGAGGGCGGGATAATCCTTCCGCCAGAGGGCTACCTATCTGGTGCGAGGGAACTCTGCTCCAGATACGGCACTCTGCTGATCATTGATGAAATCCAGACTGGACTTGGACGTACTGGGGAGATGTTTGCCTGCCAACACGAAGGCGTCATACCCGATATACTCTGCCTTGCTAAATCTCTGGGCGGCGGGGTCATGCCCATCGGCGTCTACATCAGCACTGATGAGGTCTGGGGAAAGGCCTATGGAAGTATAGACAAGGCATTACTCCATACTTCCACGTTCGGAGGCAATACCTGGGCAACAGCAGCAGCTGTAGAAACTTTGGAAGTGATTTATGACGAGAACCTGCCAAAAAAGGCGAATGATTCCGGCATCTATCTGCTAGATGGACTACAGAAGCTAAAAGAGAAATACCCCCTAATCAAAGAAGTGCGAGGCCGCGGCCTAATGTTGGGCATTGAGTTCAGTCAGCCTGAGGGTTTGGCAGCAAAAGCCTCGTTTGGTCTTGTTAACAAGCTTTCCGAGGAGTATTTGGGCAGCATGATAGCAGGGGAGTTGCTTAATAAGTACCAAATCATTACTGCCTATACCTTAAATAATCCTAACGTAATCAGACTGGAACCGCCCTTAAATGTGACCAGGGAACAAATTGATGATCTTCTGAGAGCACTTGAGGAGATATTATCTTCACACAAAGGGTTTTTCAGTGTAGCCGCATCAGGCGCCAAAACTACAATCAAGTCATTATTTAGAAAATAGATATTGTTGACCAAAACGGCCTCATCAAGGGCTCTGTAATAGATAAACAGAGTCCTTGTTTTTATTAAGCAATTAAACTGACAATTTCTTGCAGAATTTCGAATAAATGCGAATCCGGGGCGCCATTGTATATCTATGCAAAAAGCACATTTTAAAAATGCCTATACATCAGGCATTTTTTAATTTTTGCCTACAGGTCCCGTCATAAAATGTCTGTAAAAAGATAGCGGTCTGAACTACCATCGGTGG
>CAYGFJ010000331.1:0-2089 GCA_964349115.1 uncultured Francisellaceae bacterium | reverse complement strand
TGCGGTGATGGTAAGGATTATTGCCTCAATGGTGATTGTACGGATCATGGGTATCAGCCTAGCAATGATTTTGGCAAGGTCTTAACGGCGATGTCAGCAACCAATGAATCGGCAAAAAATTATGAGTCGAACAGGATTTTCAAGGGAACACCACGTGAGTGTCGTGATGATGCGGGAAATTTCAGTAATTGTTGCCAGGGCTCTGGCTGGGGTCAAGATATTAATCTTGCTCACTGCAGTCAAAAAGAAAAGGAATTAGGCACCGCGCGTGAAAAACAAACGGCCGTGTATGTCGGTCGATACTGTTCTAGCAAAATCTTAGGAAAGTGTATTGAGCATAAAGAAACATACTGCATCTTTGGCTCAAAGATCGCCAGAGTCATTCAAGAACAAGGTCGTCTTCGACAATTACAAATTGGTTTTGGGGATGGCAAACATGCGAATTGCAATGGCATCACGCCAGAACAATTACAGCGTATCAATTTAGCCCGCATTGATTTTGGCAAAGAAATTTTAGAAGAGCTTGGACTGAAGTTGAAAAATCCTAATCTAGACACGACTAAAAAATCGATCAATGCACGTGTTCAACAATTCCAGCAAACAGGCCAATCAAATGACTAAACTCTTGGTGTGGGGTTGTTGCTGTCTCTTATCCACTGTTGTGCAGGCAGGGAATTATTACGATGATCATGCAGTCGGTTGGTTTTGGTATGACGATCCCATTGCCGTCACAAAAGATCATCCAACACTGCCAACTCCAGCATCAACGGATCCCAATATCATCGTGAACGCGGCCAAAGAGAAAATAAATACGGCCTTAAATCAGGCGATTGTGTCACCCACGATTGAAAATATGACGAAATACATTGAGCTGCAGGAAGCAATGGGAACACGGGCTGAAATGATTTCAGGTTTGTGGCAGCAAGCGCTGTTAAAGCGACCGGATTTGAATTACTCCCTGAAACATCCGACGAATAATGTCGCACTGCAAGTTTATCATGAACAGGAGTCACGCGAGAAAGAGGCGGCGATGTCGGCGTTTGCTCAAAAGACAGGGTTATTTTTCTTTTATAAAAGTACCTGCCCGTATTGCCAGCGCTTCGCACCGATACTTAAAAATTTTGCGGCACGTTATGGCATGACCGTTATTCCCGTGACGATGGATGGGATACCTTTGCCAGAATTTCCCGATTCACGCATAGATAATGGTCAATCCCAAAAATTTCAGGTGACGGTAACTCCCTCGCTATTTGCAGTCAACCCCTACACCCAGAAAGCGTTTCCAGTCGCCTATGGTCTGACCAGCGAGACGGAGTTACGAGAAAACATTTATAAAATGATGTCACGCGATGGGAAATCATGATGAGAAAACTAGTATTAGCATGTCTGATAGTGATTTGCGCGCAACCTGCGTTGGCAGATGTTAATTCCGATTTGAATAGCTACTTTGACAATTTAGGCATGATGAGTAACACCACAGCACCACATGCTTATCAAGGTCAACAGGCAGGGTATTACAGTGGCGGCAGTTTGTATGCCCGCAGTTCCGTGAGGAATGTTCAGCTCATTGACATCGAATTACCAAGCTTCCGCTCGGGGTGCGGTGGCATTGATGCTTTTGCAGGTGGGTTTTCCTTTGTAAAGGGTAGTGAAATAGTCAATCTCGCCCGTAATGTAATGAATAATGCGGCGGGATATGCCTTTACTCTGGCGATGGAACAAGTGACACCGCAACTCGCGAATGCCATGAAATATATTCAAGACATGGCTAACAAAGCCAATCAAATGAATATTAATTCCTGTGAAACAGCAGAAGGATTAGTCGGTGGACTTTGGCCAAGGACACGCGCGGCACAACAAAAAGTCTGCCAGGATGTGGGCGCTAGTTCCGGCATTTTTAAAGATTACGCAGAATCCAGGCAAGGTTGTACCTCTGATGATTTAAATTATAACTTTGATACCACAATGGCATCGGGTTTAAAAAATCCGGCGTATAAGAATTTAGTGTTAGACAATGGAAATTTAGTCTGGAAGGCCTTAACCGCTAATCATTTTGTCTCTGGTGATACGGAATTGGCAGAACTCTTGA
>CAYGFJ010000330.1:0-2090 GCA_964349115.1 uncultured Francisellaceae bacterium | reverse complement strand
ATTTTGCATCAATATGTCACCGGTCGTTTGAAGTCAGTGGCGCATTAAATTTGGGACGTGGATTTTTCAGCGCATTTCTGGGCAGCCTACACCCCCAAAGCGTTATGCCACTTGCCATCATGATTTCAATTCTGTCTTCGCTGTGTTTGTTGATCAGTGGGTATCAATATTTCAGGAACTTGACAATCGCATCCCAAATATGAGTACTTTGCAACCTGTTCAAATAAAATAATAGGATTGCTCATCATGACCCAAGAGAGAAACCCCTTCACGTACGCCCCTCAATATGTCTACGAACACCATGTGTTTGTGTCCTTGCTAATAAACGAAGCGATCATCGGGTTGTCGTAGGAAGATTCATGGCAATGGCTACATTGACGATTTTTGACATAAAATAAAATCGCTGATAATCTAACCTAAATTATCGAACTAGAGGCAGGACTGATCATGCTGGAATGGCTAAGAGAACACCAAAAACAAGCCGTTGGCTTGTTGAACGCCACAGTGGCCATTGCAGCGCTTGCCTTTATCATCATGCAAAATGATGATTCAATTTCACCGACGGGCCTTGCAGGGATGCGTTTGACGGGTTTCATAGGCATTGCCTTGCCTCAAATCACTCGCTTAAGAGAGGCCAGGTTGGTTGAAGACAAAATACAAAAGTACGCAGCTAATCTTGCTTCTGCCTTATTAAGCGCATCTCTTGTCACCACTGCTTATTCCTGGGGTGCCGCTTTAAGCACGGCAGAGCTTGCTTGTGTTGGTGTAACGGCTATTGTCAATGGATTATTTGAAAAAGTAGTGCCAAAAAGCAAGGTTGTTGCTGAGCTTTTGAGAGAGTTGGATGATCTAAAGCAGGTCAATAGTGTGCTAATGCCAGGAAATATAGAGGCAATAGAAGCTACGCTCACTGAAGCACAAAATAGGCTGCGAAAAAAATTTAGCCACACAATTGTTCCAACGCCTGTCCAGATTTCCCATACAGCTCCTCGTGCACACAAGGCAAGAAAAAGTAGAAAAAAGTTAGGAAGTCAATCGCATTCACCTGTCCGCCCTTTTCACCAGCATGCTCATCACACTACCCAAGTGGCTCCATCGAGAGCCCCTCGGTGATCACCATTTTTACAATACTGGAGATTTCAATGTATAGCCAAACACTACCTGATCTGATTGAGGGGCCTCTTATTCGTCATGAGACTTCTGAGCTTCTGGCCCTTTTAGAAAAACAACCTGAGCTAATGGCTGTGCGTGATCAACATAACAGAACTATTCTAATGATAGCTGCATATTATAGAAACGCGGAGCTGGTTCAGAGGTTGTTGGAGCAAGGAGTTGATTTATGGGATGATGAGAATAAATTTAAGCACACTGCGCTGCAACATGCCTTTATGATGTATGAGGGTAAAGTTGCTGCCTTACTGTATTACTATGAAAAACAGATTAAGGGCAATCCCATGGAGGGAAGAAATGATGATGCCTATACTAATGTTTTTTTAGCATCTCCAGACCTAAAATTTATAAGTGAAGTAGAGCATGCTGCACAGATTAGAGTTTTCACTGCAACAATGGACAAGTTGTATCACAGTGGCGCCAAACTGCCTGAAGCCACGCACAGAATCGCACTTGAACGCATAGAGAAACGCAATCGAGACGCACGTTCTTCGTCTGATTCATCAGGAGGTTCTGGTGCTTCGGGTGGTGGTTCCAGGGGTTCTGCAGGTTCAGAGCTTTATCATCGACGAGGAGGGGGTGATGGTTCTCCTGGACGCAGTGTTGATGAAGGTGAAAAAGAAAGCGCCCCTCTGCTTGCAGAAACAGCATTTCGAGCTGCAGCGGAAGGTGCAGGTACTCTGACAGATAAAAAACCAGATTCGATGCGTCTTTGAAGCAAGATGCAAACCTGTTGACACTGCAATCAGTTTGAATATAATACCAGTTTATTTTAATGAACCGGAGAATCCCATGGCTGAAGTCCGCAACCCCTTCACTTACACTCCTCAGTATGTCTACGAACACCATGTGTTTGTGGGCAACGGCCTGCCAAAGCCCATTATTCCCCCTTGCATTGACGACCACAAGGCCATTAAAGC
>CAYGFJ010000329.1:796-2101 GCA_964349115.1 uncultured Francisellaceae bacterium | reverse complement strand
TTTTTAACCCGCCTATGGTCCCGCAGCCTCTTCACCCAAAATCAGATGATGTACGATTTGATTTGGTCTATTTTTTCTGAAGAATTGAGTGCCAGCTTGAAAAACACACCTTTTGTCGTTGAGACAGTGAAGCATGTGATTAAATTGGCCATGGCAGAAACACCAGGCTACGCCCCTTCGACAACCGAGGCACAAGGCCCAATTGAAGGGCTCATGGATATTTTCTTGAACGTCTACCGTATTCGTTATTACCTGCCCATTTTTATGGAGCTGGGGTATTTTAATAAGCACGATCCCATTTACTACTCCCTGCAAAAACACACTTTTTTGTGTCATATTCCACACAAAACAAACGCCAATCGAACAATTGATGAATTGCTGGCAGTCAAACGTCTGATTCATTCCTTTAGGCAACAGGTTTTGGAAAATAAGTTTCCCATTTCTCTTGAAAACACGATTTTATATAAAACGCTTCAGGAAGTGGAATTTGATTTTTTCCATCCTCAGGGTACAGAAGAGCTAAATACCAATATCGACAGCATTGTGCAAGAGGATCCTCGCTTTATGAACTTCTTTAAGCTGGGTGATGTTGACAAAGATTTGGTCTTTCCCAAACACTCTTTGTTCTTCAATGGCTGTGTCCGAATTCGTTCCATCAAACATGCAGAAGGTGATACACCACTGGTCAAGCCCAGTATGAAAGATTTCTTAAGTCCCAAGGGCGGCTTATTTCGACTTGATGATAGATAGCCTCTGAACGAAAACACACGCAAAACTATAATCTGAAAATGGTGGAGGGAGAAGGATTCGAACCTTCGAAGGCTGAGCCGGCAGATTTACAGTCTGCTCCCTTTAACCACTCGGGAATCCCTCCTAAAAATCGGTTCGGCGATCATACACGAACTTCCGAGCCAGGGTCAACTGTTTTTTCTTCCCTAAGTTCACTTGAGCTTATGAAAAAAACCGTTTAACGGAATCAAACCATCCAGAGGACTTAGGACTGTGTTTTTTGCCACCGGCATCAACAGAGTTGGCGAATTCAGTCAGAGTGCGTTTTTGTTCATCGGTCAAGGCAATGGGGGTTTCGATGTTGACTTGACAGAGGAGGTCGCCGACGCCAGCGCCGTGTAAGGCTTTGATGCCTTTTCCACGCAAGCGGAAGGTTTTGCCGGTTTGGGTTTCGGCGGGGATTTTTAAATTGACCTTGCCGTCTACAATCGGGATTTCAATTTCGCCGCCCAGGGCTGCGGTCGTGAAACTGATGGGGGCTTCACAGTGAAGGTCATTGCCTTCGCGTTTAAAAAT
>CAYGFJ010000329.1:0-786 GCA_964349115.1 uncultured Francisellaceae bacterium | reverse complement strand
GCTTTGACATGCATGTCGACGTATAAATCACCAGGTTGTCCGCCAGACTCACCGGCATCGCCTTCTTTGGCCAGACGAATACGCGTTCCGGTGTCCACACCCGCGGGCACTTTGACGGCGAGTTCGCGCTGTTTGTGGATGCGACCCTGTCCGCGACAGGCGGTGCATGGGTCTTTGACCACTTGCCCTGCACCATGGCAGGTAGGGCAGGTTTGTTGAATCGAGAAAAACCCTTGTTGCATGCGGACCGCACCATGACCCTGACACATGCCACATTTTGTTTTGCTAGAACCTTTTTTAGCGCCCGAGCCTGAACAGGTTTCACAGGCGGCATAACTGGTGAATTTGATGTGTTTGGTCACACCATGAAAAGCTTCTTCCAGGGTAATTTGTAGGTCGTAGCGGAGATCGGCTCCACGCGTGTGTTGTTCTGGTTGTGCTTGACCACGACGACGACCGCCGCCAAACAAATCTTCAAAGACATCAGAGAATTGTCCAGACTGGAAGCCGCTGAAGCCAGCTCCACCGTGACCCCCACCGCCCATTCCTGCTTGAGGGTCGACGCCCGCATGACCGAACTGGTCGTAGAGCGGGCGTTTTTTGGCGTCGGATAAAACTTCATTGGCTTCATTCGCTTCTTTAAACTTTTCCTCGGAGGCTTTGTCCCCAGGGTTTTTGTCTGGATGGTACTTCATCGCCATGCGGCGATAAGCCTTTTTGATCTCTGCCTCTGTGGCTCCTTTTTGGATCCCGAGTACTTCGTAATAGTCGCGTTTTGTTGCCATG
>CAYGFJ010000328.1:0-2101 GCA_964349115.1 uncultured Francisellaceae bacterium | reverse complement strand
GTACATGCACATCACTCAAAAAGGTCAAGTCACTATTCCACGGGAAATCAGGGAACAATTTGGCTTTCTACCAAACACAGAAGTTGATTTTGTGGTGGAAAACTTACAAGTTTTCTTGTGTAGAAAGGAAATGCCGACGATGAGCGAACATTTAGCCTCGCTCCGTGGCTCACGGAAAGGCCGTTTTACAACCGAAGAGCTGATGCGCCTGACCCGTGGTGAAGATTATTATGACTGAGCTGTTTTTGCTAGATACCAATATCATTCTCGACCTCTTAAATGATGACCCTGTTTTTGCGGACTCTTCCCAGGCTTGGATTGACCATTGGTCTCAAACAAAAGTGCCTGCGATCAACCAAATTGTTTATGCAGAACTCGCCCCACTTTATTCTCAGTCCAGTGAACTCGATAAAGACTTATGTCGTTTTGAAAAACTCTCACTCACTTATGAAGCGGCTTTCTTAGCAAGCAAAGCATTTTTAAAATACCGAAAAAACGGCGGAGTAAGAACCACCGTCCTCCCAGATTTTTTGATTGGTGCTCACGCTGTACATTTAAATATTCCCCTAATGACACGAGATCAACGGCGCTATTTGACCTATTTTCCAGATATCGCTTTGTGTCCACCTTTGTGAGATGTTATGACCCATACCCCCATGATGCAACAATATCTCGCTATTAAGGCCGACCACCCCCATCTTTTGCTCTTCTACCGTCTGGGCGATTTTTACGAACTCTTTTTTGATGATGCCATCAAAGCGGCTCAACTCCTTGACATCACTTTGACCCATCGTGGACAAAGCAATGGCACCCCCATCCCCATGGCGGGCATTCCTTATCATGCTGCAGAGCAATATCTCGCAAAATTGATTGAGCGTGGGGAGTCTGTCGCCATCTGTGAACAAGTCGGCGAAGTCCCCGCCAAGGGCCCGGTCAAACGCGAAGTCACCCGCATTGTGACCCCTGGCACCGTCAGTGATGCCGCCTTTTTGAATGAACGCCAGGACACGCTGTTGGCTGCTTTTCACAGCACCGGGGCAGAGCATGCTTTGGCCTATCTCAATCTCTCAAGCGGCCATTTGGGCCTCATTCGTCTTCCCACTGAAGAGGCTCTTTTCTCTGAATTAGAACGCTTAAAACCTCGAGAATTATTGTTGTCAGAAGACTCGCACTTCAAAGAAGCTTTGAAAACGCAGCGCTTAAGTCTGCGCCCTGATTTTGAATGGAATAGTGCGACCAATACTCGTTTGCTGGAAAGTCACTTTCAGGTGAAAGACTTGGAAGGCTTGGGCCTCAGCAGTGAAACTTCAATCATCGTCATCGGCGTTATTTTAAATTATGTGGCGTTGACCCAAAAAACAAAGTTAAGCCATTTGTCCCGCATTCACATCGAAACACCCAACGACACCATCATCCTCGATGCCGCCACCCGGCGAAACTTGGAAATCGACCGCAATTTGCAGGGAGGCACTGACTTCACTTTAGTCTCGATCATGGACCGCTGCATGACGTCGATGGGCAGTCGTCTTTTAAAACGCTGGTTGTCTCAGCCCATTCGTGATCTTTTGATTTTAAAAGCGCGCCAGGAAAAAATTCAATCCTTTTTGGATACAGGGATCCACCATCTGTTGCGGGATGCTTTGAAAAGTGTTGGGGATTTGGAACGGATTTTGATGCGGGTGGCTTTGAAAACAGCCCGCCCCAGGGATTTAACGCAGTTGCGCTTGACTTTGGAGACAGTGCCGATGATTGCGGAGATCACCCTCCACCCCACCCTCCTCCACAAGGGAGGAGGGGATAAGCTCGCTGCCCTTCTGCAGAAGGCGATTATTGACGAGCCCCCCATGTTGATCCGTGACGGCGGTGTACTGCGTGAAGGCTATGACAGCGAGTTGGACGAATTGCGCCTGATGAGCGCCAATTTAGACCAGTTTCTTTTAGACCTGGAAATCCGTGAAAAAACACGGACAGGTCTCAGCAATTTGAAAGTGGGCTACAATCGCGTGAGTGGCTTTTTCATCGAAATTTCCAAAGCCCAGTCCCGCGATGCGCCAGCGGATTACATTCGCCGCCAAACCATCAAAAACGCTGAGCGCTACAT
>CAYGFJ010000327.1:0-2105 GCA_964349115.1 uncultured Francisellaceae bacterium | reverse complement strand
TGGATATCCAGCTTCGAGCCCCCCATCCCTTTTTGCACCATTGCTTGAGCTTGACCCCACAGGTCTTCATGTTTTGCGAGTTCTCTTAGCAATAGAGACTGATCTGCCCTAGCCTTCTTGACGACTTCATGAATCTGATCAACCTTATCAGAACTGGCATTATTCATCATTAAACGGCTCATCTCAATCCCTTTGGCGCTTTCTACTTCACGCAGATTTATATATTGCTCAAATTGTTTCAGAACTGGCTCAGTCAGGCGAATTTTATCGTCAGATACCCAGAAGACAGGCTTATTTTCTGCCTTTATTTCTTGGGATTTAACTGGACTCAGGCCAAAGCTGATTTTCTCAAACTCATTGAGGACTCGGCGCATGGTGCTCATCTGCCGCTTGACACCATCCACGCCTAAATGAATCAGTACATCGTTATAGTCTGGTTTCTCAACATCTCTAAGGCTTGGCGTTGCTTTATAGCACTTGATGCCTTCAGCCTCTAATTTTTGTGCCGCTTTTTTCAAGGCTTCGACTGGACGTTGATTTTCTCCATCGTTATCGGCTGCGAAATAGAAAGTGTCTGTTTTGTGCTTCTTGGCAACCCAGGCTAAATGCTCTGCGTTTCTGATATTACCCACCGTCACATAAATATTCGCATCAGGGAATGCTTTAATCAAAGATGCTGCGGTTTCTGGCCCCTCAGCGATAATGACTTTATTGCTCTCTCCTTGATGAATCAATGCTACTGAACCTGAGATCACGCCTCTTGTCCGTTTTGGAACATCCACCTCAATTTTATCTACTTTTTTAGCGGTAGCCGGATCAATCAGAATGGTTTGGGTAGCCGTGATATGGCCTTGCTCATTTTTAGCGGCGATTAAGGCAGCGGGGTAATAAGTTTTGCTCTGCGGGTCTTTTACACGCGGATGGAATCTAAAGCCTGACAGATCACCTTCGATGTGGCGTGTTTCGCGCAGATAACGCTCTGCAATAGTGCCTTCAATGGGTTTTGATGTTTTAAAATAGTAGCGGGCATTTTCAATCCGTTGTTGTTTTTCAGAAGCAAGAGTATTGGCTTCGGCTTCAAGCTCTTCCGCCGATTTTTGCTTGCGAATGTAGGTGATATCTTTTGCCTGTGAGTCGGATAGCCCTGCAATTCTAGCCCCTGCCTCCAACGCATCCACATACGATAGGCCATAGCCATAATTGGCATTCATCAATAGCTGAATAGGATAGCCACCCTCACCAGATTCAAAGGATTTCCAAGAGCCTGCATGTGGGCCACTGACATTAATTGAGAAAGAGCCTTTTTTGCCTACTCGAATATTATGACCGCTATGCTTAGGCTTGCTGTAGATATCCCCTAATACTTGTTGGTAGAAGCTTTCGCCCATATTAATCAGTGCCTCACCAATACGATCTGCATTATAAGTTTCTTTTCTAGCCTCGTTATTTTCATTCATCAATTGACTGCGATATTGGTCAATTTTTTCAATGTTCTTTTGTTTGACCTGGTAATCACGAGCCGTTTTTTGCAGTCTGCCTTCATCAATACCCAATGCCGCCACGTGGGGCTTGTATTGGTCAAAGTTTTGATAGATTTTGAAAGCCAATTCATTTTTTTGTTCCGCAAAGGCTTTAGCAATATTCATATTGACAGCCAGGGCGCTAATTGCCTGGCTACTCTTCGTATCGGCATAAGCACGCTTCCAGGCTTTAGCTGATTGTGCAGTTAAATTGCGATAGTGTTCAGCCTCTTTGTAGAGTGCACGATTTTCAGGTGTAAGTGAGGCAAGGGCTTTGCGCTTATCAAGATTCTTGATTGCAGGCTCAATGCGGAATTGTAGGCGCTGCTCTTTGACCAGTTTGTCATAATCAGGATTGTTGAAGAGTTTTTTCGCGGCCAATTGGGTCTTTATGGAATTGGGCTGCCATACTTTAGCGTAGGCTTTGACCTCTTCACGTTTGATATGGGTGTCGCTTTCTTTTTTCAGGCGTGCAATATCCAGTTTTTTGAGTGAACGCTCATCCAAGCCAATCATTTCGTCCCACAGACGATAGGCTGCTGCATCACGATTGGAAACCGCACCCTTGATGACCATGTATTTTTT
>CAYGFJ010000326.1:0-2107 GCA_964349115.1 uncultured Francisellaceae bacterium | reverse complement strand
GATCGTTTCACCCAAAAAATCTTCAGCCGTTTTTTTCATTTTACGCAAAACTTCAGCTGAAATTTGGGGAGGGGCACGGCGATTCTTTTTAGAATCTTCAGTCCATGCATCGCCATTGTCAGCTTTCACCACTTTGTAAGCACAGTGAGGAACCACGTGTTTTTGAATTTCAGCATCGTCAAATTTGCGACCGATCAAGCGTTTGACTTCATCAAAGGTGTTGGCAGGGTTGGTGACCGATTGGCGTTTGGCCGATTGTCCCACCAAAATTTCTCCATCATCCGTATACGCGACGATAGAAGGCGTGGTGCGCGCGCCTTCTGCATTTTCAAGCACACGCCATTCTTTTCCATCCATCACGGCCACGCATGAATTGGTGGTTCCCAAATCGATTCCGATCATTTTTCCCATGTTGTTCTCCTAGTTGTTTAATTCTTTTGCGACGACCACGCGAGCGGGTCGAATCAGTCGGTCGTACACACGATATCCCTTCTGCACCACCACCAAGACCGTGTTGGGGGCGGCGTCTTTTGATTCCTGCATCATCATGGCTTCATGTAAATTGGGGTCAAAAGGCTCACCCATTGGGTTTAACAATTTGACACCAAATTTTTCCAAGCTGCTCATAAACATTTTCAAAGTCAATTCTAGCCCACTTCGCATCGCTTCATGAGAAGCGCCCTCTGCACAGCTGAGAACAGCCTGCTCCAAGCTGTCTACAATCGGGATCAGGTCATCGATAAAGCGATTCAGCGCATAGCGGTGGGCATCTGCAATGTCTTTCTCAGCGCGGCGTTTCACATTTTCAAGCTCAGCGACCGATCGCAGCAATTTGTCCCAGTTTTCCTCTGCTTTTTCTTGCGAAGCTTTAAGGGCGGTTTCGAGTTCTGCAATCTGCTCGTGAGCCAGCAATTTTGAAGGCTCACTGTCTTTGGGTGTTTTGCTCATGTTTCCACTTCTCCTGTCTATCGTGCTCCATTACATTGGGATGATCTTTTATTTTTCAAGAGATCAAAAGAAAGGGCCTGACGTTTGATGCCCCTTTTGCGACAGAACCTGCTTTGCTGCTATATTGCGATTTCTCTTGCAAATGAGGCTGTTTTCATGAAAAAAATCCTGCTATTACTCTCGGGATTGGTATGGGGCGTGAGCCTCCATGCAGGGATTATTCGTGTTGTGGCGGCGGAGAATTTCTATGGGGATGTGGCACTCATGTTGGGCCAACCTTATGTACAGGTGACCTCTGTCTTGATGAATCCAGCCTCAGACCCGCATTTGTATAGCCCCACGCCTGATGTGGCAAAAGCGGTTGAAAATGCGGATATTGTGATTGAAAATGGGCTGGGATATGACGTGTGGATGGATGACCTCTATGCGTCCAGCAGTCAAAAAGCCATGATGATCAATGTGGGCAGTGTGTTGGAGGTGCCGATGGGCCACAACCCCCACATCTGGTACAGTCCTGTAACCATGCCAGTGTTTGCAAAAGCCTTTACTGCGAAGCTGATTATGCTGGACCCTGCAGATACGAGTGTCTATCAAAAAAATCTGGCCTATGTTTTGCAGCGGGCGACTTTGTTGCAGTTTCAGGTAGATAAGACACGCAAGCAAGTTTCAGGAATGCGTATTACGGTGACAGAGCCTATTTTTAATGACATGGCTCATGCTTTAGATTTGAAGATTTTAAACGATCCTTTCGCCTGGGAGATTATGAATGGCGCCAATATCAGCCCTCGAGATATTGCAGCTTTTCAGCAAAGTTTGAATACCAAAGCGGCCAGTCTTTTGATTTACAACAATCAGGTGACCGATCCCACCACATCTCAGCTGAAAGCTTTAGCGATTAAAAATGGCATTCCCGTCATTGGGGTGAGTGAGCTCATGCCTCCTTCTCAACATTATTATCAATGGATGCAAGATACCTTAGCCCAAGTCTCAGTTTCATTAGGGGCTGTAAAATGATTGGGCTTGAAGAGCTGTGTTTGTCTGTCCCCAACAAAGTGTTGTTTCGACAATTTTCAGCCCTGGTGCAACCCGGTGAAAAAATCGGTATTTTTGGCCCCAACGGCGCAGGGAAAAGCACTTTTTTAAAGGCGTTGTTGGGCCT
>CAYGFJ010000325.1:0-2115 GCA_964349115.1 uncultured Francisellaceae bacterium | reverse complement strand
CCATCAAACCTGACTTTGATGCCCAAGGCATTCACAGCGCAGCGCACAAACTCGACATGCTTCAATTAGACGAACAAGATCGCCGCGCCTATGAACGCTTTCAAGAAAACCTGATGTATGAAGCCAGCATGACCGAAGTGCCGTATGACATCGGAAAACAAGAAGGTTTGGAGCAGGGTCGTCAAGAAGGCATTGAACAAGGTATTGCCAAAGGCATCGAGCAAGGAATCGCGCAAGGCCGAGAAGCAGAGAAACTCGCCATCGCCAAAACCCTCCTCCAGAAAGGGCTGGCACCTCAACTCATCGCCGATTCCCTCGCCATCCCCCTTCAGCTCATTCCAAAAGTGTAGCAGCCCCCAACAAAGCTTTTCTTCATATATAAAAAAGGTGCCTCACTGAGACACCCTTTTTTATTCACAGCGCTTATGCGTGCTTATTATCGACCTGGGCCTGATCTGTCCTCCATCGCAGGAGCAGCAGCAGCAACAACAGCAGGAGCAGGAGCAAAGACAGCAGACACTGATCCACGGAGCGCAGAAGGATCAAGCGCAGACACAGGCATATTTACATACACACGGATGTCACGAATATTACCAGCAAGCTCCTCGTCCCCAGGAAACCATGACTGTACTATATTTAAGCGATCTTGCAAGTCCTCTTTAGACATGCCCTCACTGAGCACTGCTTCTATATTGGATCGGTTATCATTCAAAATACTTTCCAGTGCAAAAACAGCATATCTTGCTATTTTTTGATTTTCAGAATTCAAACACCTCAGCAACAGAGGAATACCCCCAGCATCTCTAAATGCATCTTGAGCTTCCTTATATTTATTGTCTGCGAGGGATGCAAGCAGGGCGGTGGCATAAAATTTCATACTGCTGTTGCTTGCCTCTCCCAAAGAGTCAATCAATAAGGGCATATAGAGATCCAAGGGAATGCTTTTTTGAATCACTTCATCCACTTTTCTTTCTGCAGTGAGGTTCTCAGTAATATAGCGAACAAGAATAGCCAGAGCACAGACAGCCTGGTTTTCTTCTCTGATGAGCGCAACAACGCTTGCGTCGCACAGCCATGGAATGACCGAGACCAAACCCATCGCATCTGATGCGTTGAAATATATACTTGGAGCATTAGAAAGAGCACGTATAGATGACAGCAGTAGCGCCCTATTTCTATGCTGCCCATAGTTAATGATCTTAATTTTTAGAAAGAAGATTGCCTGATCACTAAAAGGATGAATTTGATGCCTTTGTCTACGCACCCCTACCTCAGCAAGAAATTCTGCAATTGCTGCAGCACATACAATTGAATTAGTGTCCAAGCAAGGATGGAAAGCCAGCATTGCACAAGTGTCTGCGCGCAGGGATTCACATCGCGAAGGATGGATGGATGAGAAAGCAACAATCACTCTTAGGCGCATAGCTATTATATAGTCATCTTCCTCTCTTGGATCAAAATCCAAGCCCTTCAAAACCGCATTCAATTGCTCCTCACCACAATCCCCTGCAAGCAAAAGGGAATTTAGAGAGGTGAGCAGAGCATCTTTAAATGAATGTAATTTAGCCTCCGCCCTCGCCTTTGACACCTCTGACGCCTCTGACTTCTTTAAGTTCGCCATCGCCACTTCTACAATATAATCTAGGTGTTCTCGAGCATCCTCTACAACCTCTGACACCTTTAACACGCCTGACGCCCCTGATGCCTCTGACACCCTTAACGCCGCCAACGCCTCTTCAAGAGCTTTCAGCTGTTGTTGATCCCCCGCTACTCGAGCCTCCGCTCGCCCTGCATCCTGAATCTCTGTACTTTCGCCCCCTACTGCTGCTGCCATAATTCTATCTCCTTTTGTTGGTTACTGATCTGTGATCATATAAATAATTTATAAGTTCACACATTATATCATACATTAAATAATATTATTGTCAATGCATAATCTGAGTCATCAGAAAGAAAATTGTGCCCAGGGGCTTGCACAAAACTCGACACTTCTGTAGGATACTGTCTTCTATTTCTATGAATGCGGGATGGCCCAAATGGCCAATACACACTTAGTTCGCTTCGACTGGGCCATCAAATATCTCCTTCGCAACAAAGCCAATTTTGATATCTTGG
>CAYGFJ010000324.1:1685-2116 GCA_964349115.1 uncultured Francisellaceae bacterium | reverse complement strand
CAAAAAGAGGGCTTGAAAGATGAAAAAAGCAATAAAATATGATGTGCTTTTCTGCGTTTTAAACGCAAGAACATTGAGAGCCACCATACTGATACCCAGCACCATCATGGGGGGCAACAAGACAGATTTTGGAATGTGGGCCGTCAACGGTGACCAACAGGCAAACGCGATTCCCACTACAAAAACCATAGTGTAGACGAGGGTCGCGATTTTCAATTCTCGGATTTGCTTGAATGAATTCCAACGCTCGGACAAATAGACAGCAATCAGCATCGCCACCGCCGGAAAAACAGGGATGATGTAGCCTGGTGTTTTGGAAGCGGGAATGCTGAAAAAGACTGTGACTAAGATGATCCACAGCACAATAAATCCCAATTCAGGACGGCGCAGTACTTTTCGACAAGCGCTCGCACACGCCTGCAAAATAAAAA
>CAYGFJ010000324.1:0-1675 GCA_964349115.1 uncultured Francisellaceae bacterium | reverse complement strand
ATGCCGGCGATGATGATTTCCAGGTAATAATACCAAGGATTCGCCATATTGAAGGCATAATGCGATGCGCCTTTAAAACGCAGAAACTGCTGGACGTAGAAGAAATAATTGTAAAACTCAGGATTGCGATGCTGAACCATCAAAAACCAAGGGAGATTGATGGCAAGAATGATCAAAAGCCCCGTTGGGATTTTCATTTTTAAAAGGAGCTTCCACTGCTTGAAACAGAGCATCCAGGCCAGGATAATCATGGACGGGAAAGCAATGGCAATCAAACCTTTGGTTAAGAAAGCGAAGGCAGCGAAGAGGTAGGCACAATAGATCAGGCGGGAGCAAGAAGGGGTTTGCGCCCAAATCAAAAAGAACCACAGCGAGCAGGAAATCAAGGACGCCACCATCAAATCCATATTGGTGTAATGGGCTGCCATGAAAAACAGGGTCGAGCTCATCAAAATGCCCGCAGACAAGAGACCAACGCGACGGCTGAACAACACCGTTCCTGCATAATAATTTAGGGCGCATGCAAAGGTGGCAAAACAAACGGGCAAGAGGCGGATCGACCATGCATGCAGGCCCAGGGTTTTGATGATCAGGATTTCAATCCAATAAAACAAAATGGGCTTGTCTAAAAAAGTGGTGCCATCCAAGCGCGGCGTAATCCAGTGATGATACACCGCCATTTCACGAGCCACATCAACATAGCGCGCTTCATCAGGAGTGAGGTAGTAAAAGGCCCCCAGGCGATAGCCAAACAAGATCAAACAGAGGGTGATCAGCCAAAAGAGATCTTTTTTAAAATGAGGGGAAGGCATGGATGCAGACTATCAAAAAAATGGGGGATCATTATAATAAGCCCATTCCCACAAAGCCACTGAACCATGAATCTACGAAAGCAAGCCTTGCGTGATCGCAGCCTTTTTGTCTCTTGCGTGGTCCCCGTCTACAACGAAGAAGCTGGGGTTCAATCATTTGTTGCAGAACTGGAAACCTTTTTAAAAAAAGTGACGGACCACTATGAAATCCTCTTGATTGACGATGGCAGTCGCGATCACACGCCTTTGGTGATTAAAGATCATTTGAGTTCCAAGACAGTCAAGTGGATTCAATTTTCTCGCAATTTTGGAAAGGAAATTGCCTTAACCGCCGGACTCCACCACGCCAAAGGGGAAGTTGTGATTTTGATGGATGCGGATTTTCAGCATCCTTTTGACACCATCAGTTTGTTTCTGGATGCATGGGCGCAAGGGTATGACATGGCCTATGGCGTGCGAGCCAATCGTCAAGATGAAGGCTTCATCAAACGTCAGGTGACCCGGCTGTTTTATCGATTGATCAGCAAGATGAGCACCATCTCCATTCCCGCTGATGCAGGTGATTTTCGTTTGCTGGATCGCAAAGTGGTGGATGCGCTCAACGCTCACCATGAACATTCTCGCTTTATGAAAGGGCTGTATGCCAATGTAGGATTTCGCTCGCTGCCCATCTCCTATCCCGTTGCAAAACGAAAATCTGGCAAAAGTTCATTTCATCTGGGCCGACTGTTTGAGCTGGCTATAACAGGCATTACTTCCTTTTCCGACTTGCCGCTCAGGATCTGGAGCTTGATCGGTTTGGCCATTTCTGGCATCGCTTTGTTTTACGCAGGGTTCATCATCATCGACACCCTGTATTATGG
>CAYGFJ010000323.1:0-2119 GCA_964349115.1 uncultured Francisellaceae bacterium | reverse complement strand
GGGTAATATTATAAATGGCGTTGAGCTGGGTAGAAGAATAGGGTGTGACGAGTTGTTCGGGCTAACGACCCCATTACTAACTACAGCATCAGGTGCTAAGATGGGTAAAACTGCAAGTGGGGCTGTATGGCTTAGTAGCGACTTGCTTTCTGCATATGAATATTGGCAATTTTGGCGCAATACAGAAGATCGTGACGTTGCGCGGTTCCTATTGCTTTTCACAGAGCTTGAAATAGAGAAAGTGCAAGAGCTTGAAAAAGCCTGTGATATAAATGCCCTAAAGAAAATGCTGGCAACTGAGGCAACAACTATTTGTCACGGCAAAGAAGCAGCAGAAAGCGCTGCTTCGACCGCAGCACAACTATTTGAGCAAGGCACTCTAGGTGGTGATTTGCCAGTTATTGATATTCCAAAACAGGAGCTTGAGACAGGTATTCCGGCATTTATATTATTTCAGCGTGCGAGCCTAGTTGCAACTGGGGGTGAGGCTAGGAAGCTCATTCGTTCAAAAGGTGCAAAGATTAACGGGCTTACAGTTGAAAATGAGACTGAATCTATCACTTTAAAAGAGTGTGATGAGAGCGGTGTGATTAAACTCTCCGCAGGCAAAAAACACCATGTGATTGTTAAGGCATCCTGAGATGCTGGTTAAGATTTGCGGTATCACGACAAAAGAAGCAGCTATTTGCGCATTAGAAAATGGAGCGGATTTTTTGGGTTTTGTGTTTTATGGCACATCACCACGTAATATTACGGCAAGAGGCGCGGCTGATATTTGCGCCTCTCTTGAAAGAAAAGTTAAGACTGTAGCGGTTACAGTTGATGCAAATGATAATTTTTTGAGAGAGCTGCTAGAAATATTCAAACCAGATTATTTGCAACTTCATGGAAATGAATCTCCAGAAAGAGCAAACGAGATTAAAACTCTGAGTAACTTAATGATCATAAAAGCTCTGTCAGTTGCTAGTAACGAAAATCCGATTGATTTGAAGGCCAAGGCGCAGTCTTATTATGGTATTGCAAATATGTTATTATTTGATGCAAAACCAGCTAAAGGAGAGATTCCAGGCGGTAATGCCAGAAGCTTTAATTGGGAAGTTTTGCAGTCTATGAAATTAGATTTGCCATGGTTTTTATCGGGTGGACTTTCGGCGTCAAATATTGTAGAAGCAACGAAGATTTCAGGCGCTAAAGCTATTGATGTTTCTTCAGGGGTTGAAACTGTCCGTGGCATTAAAGATATAGAATTAATAAAAGAATTTTTGCAAACAGCTAAGACTATATGAAAATAGATTCACAACCGGATGAAAAAGGACATTTTGGCATATTTGGCGGCAGGTATGTTGCGGAAACCTTAATGCCATTGATCCTAGAGGTCGAGAAAGCTTATGCGTTATGTAGTAAAGATGATAATTTTAAAGCAGAACTAGATTATTACCTTAAGCATTATGTAGGGCGTCCTAGTCCTCTTTATTACGCAGAGCGGTTTTCCAAGCATCTTGGGGGCGCGAAAGTATATTTCAAACGTGATGAGCTCAATCATACAGGCGCACATAAAATCAATCATTGTATTGGCCAGATATTACTTGCTAGACATATGGGTAAAACCAGGATTATTGCGGAAACCGGAGCTGGTCAGCATGGTGTGGCAACTGCAACTGTTTGTGCGCTCTTTAAGCTGAAATGCGTCATATATATGGGCGCTAAGGACATGGAAAGACAAGCGCCCAACGTATTTCGCATGAAGCTCCTGGGAGCTGAAGTTATACCTGTTAGCGCTGGGTCAGCAAGTTTGAAAGATGCAATGAATGAAGCGCTTAGAGACTGGGTTGCAAATGTTGATGATACGTTCTACCTAATTGGTACAGCTGCTGGCCCGCATCCTTATCCTATGATGGTCAGGGATTTCCAATCAATCATTGGTAAGGAAGCTCGTGAGCAAATTCTAGAAGCGGAAGGTAGGCTTCCAGATACACTTGTTGCATGTATTGGTGGTGGGTCAAATGCTCTTGGTCTATTCCATCCATTCCTGGGAGACCAATTGGTTAAAATGATTGCAGTTGAAGCGGCTGGAAAAGGTCTAGTTAGCAATGAGCATGCATCATCTATTGCCAAAGGA
>CAYGFJ010000322.1:1491-2121 GCA_964349115.1 uncultured Francisellaceae bacterium | reverse complement strand
CCATCATAGTATAACGGACGGTTGGAGTAGTCCTATTTTGTTTGAAACAGTCCATAAATTTTATGCTGCGCTGTCGCAAAGTAGTCCGCTTTTGATACAAGAAGATAGGGCCTACTTAGATGCACAAGTTCATTATGCAAAGCATAGAAATGAAGTAGAGCAATATTGGATAAGACAGCTTGAACAGATAGATGCTTTTGGAGCTCAAAATGATCTAAGCGCTTTGCTACAAAAAAAAGTTGATTTAGATGCTGTGAGGGTAGTTGGAGAAGCAAAAGAAGCATTTTTAACTATAAGCGGAGCAGATTATCAGGCATTAAAAGGGATAGTTCAAAAAGAGGGGCTCACCCTCAATGTGTTAGTACAGTTTGCATGGCACAAGCTAATCCAAATGTATACTGGAAGTCTTCAAACTATAGTCGGCGCGACGGTATCTGGGAGGGGATTGCCCGTTGGTGGTATAGAGAATAGTGTTGGCCTGTATATTAATACATTACCTTTGATCATTAACTGGGATGAAAAAAGCACGTTAGAGCAGTTAAAAGTAATTCATGATGGGGTGGTGGAATTAAATACACATAGCTTTGTCAATTTGGTCAAACTTCAAAAGGATGGTAGGCGGCTGTTTCA
>CAYGFJ010000322.1:0-1481 GCA_964349115.1 uncultured Francisellaceae bacterium | reverse complement strand
TGAAATGATTGACCCCCATGCTTTACAGCCTATTTTTAAGAAAGCGATTGAAAAATTAAATTACCCCCTTGGTATGATTGCTTATGAAGTTGAAAATGGACTGTATTTAAGCTTAAAGTATGCTGGCGAGTATATTGGCGTAGAAGAAGCTAATAAGTTAATAAAGCAACTAGAATTGATGTTAAAGGCAATTCCACAAAGCCTGAAGCTAAGCCATTCAAGCATTCAAGCCTTGGGAGCAGAAGAAAGATATTTGGTGCTGAGGGAATGGAATGAAACAGATAAAAACTATCCTATGGAACAGACAGTTCAGTCATTATTTAAAGAGCAGGTAGAGCGGGATTCTAAGGCAATTGCTTTGGTTTTTGAAGGGCAAAGCTTGAGTTATGGCGAGCTAAATGAGAGATCTAATCGATTGGCTAGGCATATTCGGAAGGAGTATCAGGCAGAAGCAGGAGAAGAACTGAAGCCAGATACTTTGATTGGGATTTGCGTAGAGCGTAGTCTGGAGATGGTCATTGGTATTTTAGGCATCTTAAAGTCTGGAGCGGCCTATGTGCCAATTGATCCCAGTTATCCAGCAGATCGTATCGAGTTTATGTTGAAAGACACTGGTGCTAAATTGTTGCTGACCCAGAGTGATTTGAGTAAAAAATTGTCAGAAATTGATAGCGATGTGAAGCAGGTCATATTAGATAGTGATGTTTACGAAAATGAAGAGCGTAGTAATCTTGAGTTGCCAAGCAGTGCGGATGATCTTGCCTATGTAATTTATACTTCAGGAACGACAGGTCAGCCGAAAGGGGTAATGGTCAATCACCGTTCGGTGGTATCTTTAGTAAAAGAAAATGGCTATGTGAGCGTTGAACCAAGCGATGCTATTTTACAATTAGCTAGTCCTGTATTTGATGCTGCTACATTTGAGTTGTGGGGTTCATTATTAAATGGAGCCAGATTAGTTTTGCCAGCGCCAGGCTTGGATATCTTAGCTGAAAATTTAGGGTTTAAATCATACCTTGCTGAGCATAAAATTACTGTTCTGTGGCTAACAAAGACCCTGTTTGATAGTCTGTATATTATGAACAACTCTATTTTTGGAGGGATCAAGTATCTGTTGGTTGGTGGAGAAGCATTGAATGCTGCATTGATTAAAGAGCTACGTTTGCAAGAGGAGCGTCCAACTCAAATCATAAATGGTTATGGCCCAACGGAAGGAACAACTTTTAGCAGCTTTTATGTTTGTGAAGGTAGTGAAGGACAAAGTATTCCGATTGGTAAGCCGCTCAGCAATAGGAAAGCCTATGTACTGAATGTTAATTTAAGCCCAGTTCCAGTGGGAGTGGTCGGAGAGTTATACATTGGAGGAGCAGGTCTTGCACGTGGTTATTTGAATCGACCTGAACTGACAGCAGAACGCTTTATCAACAATCCTTTTGCAACTGAGGCGGATAAGCAAAAAGGCTACACTCGTTTGTACAAAA
>CAYGFJ010000321.1:0-2135 GCA_964349115.1 uncultured Francisellaceae bacterium | reverse complement strand
CCATATTGCTCAGTATGTAAGAGCAAAAGCCGGGACAACTGTATGAACAACGCAAGCCCCCCGATACCTCAAGACGTATTCTCAATGCAATGCCATGGAGCGGCGTGATAAATAAGGCGGTCAGTTAAATAACGTTTGCCGAGATTTGAGCCTTTAACAAGCCCGGAGTGGCCCATATCGGGGATTCGTTGGCTTTGTGGTCATACGGTGAGAGCAGAGAGTAAATTGCATGCAAGGCCAAAGAGGAATGGTAAAATTGGATGATAGGAAATCAGGTTATGCCACCAAGTCAGCTTTCTACTATGCCATTAAATATATCTCAATGGGAACCAGAGGCTGACTATGGCGGTGTTTTCCCAAAAGGTGCTAGAGAAAAAAGTGTTTATTACAGTCCGGATGATGTTTCTGAATATCCCTACTTAAAACCTAACTTTCGGTACTTATTTAAAGAGTCTTTTGATCGGTATCCCGATCAGTTTTGGGCAGAAATAATAGCTTTTAAGGTTGGTTCATTAATGGGTGTAAAGGTTCCACCCACCTTTGTTTCGTATAAGAAAATTCGTAGTGAAATAATATGTGGGTCTTTAATAGAGTGGTTTTATGATGAAAAATCTCCCTTGTTCGTGTCATATTTTGATGGTGGGGCTTTGTTGGGCGTAATCATTCCTGACTTTGATCAAAAACGCGGAACGAAGCATAATTTTAAGGATATTATGAAGTTGTTTTCAAATATTAGTAAGATGGAAAATTTTGAACTAGATAAAACATGGGCTAATGATTGGCTCAAAATTATTACCTTTGATACTATTATTGGGAATACTGATAGGCATCAGAATAATTGGGGGGTCATAACAACTTTGGTGCCTGGTGAAAAAAAGTATGTTGTGTCAATTTCTCCAGCGTTTGATAATGGTACGAGCATGGGGCATGAAATTGTCCCTCACAAATTAATTAATTTTAAATCAGAATCTAGACTGATAACATATATTAACAAGGGATTGCATCATATGAGATGGCAGTTAGGCGAGGACAGGATGAGCCATCTTGATTTTATGAAAAGAGTTTTTAACAACATTCCTAAATCAGCGGAGTTTGTTTTAGAATTGTTAGATTTTGATATTAGTACTGTAGAATCAGAAATTAATGCGCTGAAAAAATTTATAATTCCTATTCCTCTTGCAAACATAAGGGCTGACTTTATTCTCGATTTGATTTGCAAGAGGGTTGAGTTGCTAAGTGAGTTAGCAGAGAGAAGCATGGCATGAATTACATACAAGACATAATAGAGCCCGAAAGGTTGCTATTAGCGTGGCAACCACCTCGTGAAATTGATAAAACACGAACCCGTAGAGCAATTGGCGAATTGTTCAAGAGGGACGGAAATATTGTATTTAGGTATTTAGTTGGGACTGATGATTATAAAAAAGCTATTGAATTTGGATTTGACCATTATATTCCATTTACAGATTCTAAAAAAGAGTATGTAGATTCTGTCGTCGATGTTTTCTCTCAAAGACTACCTCCCCGAAGCAGAAAAGATTTCGGCATATATCTCGAGTCATTATGCATAAGATCTGATTCAGAAATTTCTAATTTCTCATTGCTTGGATATTCAGGTGCTGTTTTACCAAGCGATTCTTTTTCTATAGTGAATACTTTCGAAGGGGTTGACGAAGGATGCCAGTTTTTACTGGAGATTGCAGGCTTTGGATACTATGCAGATCAACTTAGTGGAATTGGAATTGGAACGAAAATTGAAATATTAAATGAAGCTGACAATCCTTATGACAGCAGTGCTATAAAACTTGCTGTCAATGGCCAAAAAGTCGGGAATATTAATAGACTGATGTTGCCTGCTTTTCACAGATGGCTTGTTAACAAACATATTGATATTGTTGTTGAAAGGATTGAAGGGAATATTGAAAGACCGAGAGTTTTTGTTTTTGTTGCTGTTTATTAGCGCTGGGAAACTGGTTGCAACGATCATATTTTTTGAAAGTTGAACTCCTTATACAGCTTTTTGATAATGGTATAAGATAATTTCGGGGGCTTTCTTAAATAGATATTTTCAATTATTATGTAATTGTAGCATGTTGCGTATTGAGTTTGAATGAGACCTCCGCGCCATATATGGC
>CAYGFJ010000320.1:0-2137 GCA_964349115.1 uncultured Francisellaceae bacterium | reverse complement strand
CTTCTGCATCTTGTCAGACCCGAAGATGCGCATGAGATCATCGTCCATAGCGACATAGAACTGCGTGGAACCCGGATCGCCCTGACGCCCAGCGCGACCACGCAACTGATTATCGATGCGTCGCGACTCATGTCGCTCTGTACCCAACACATGCAGTCCGCCTGACGCTAAGACATATGCCTGTCGTTTTTTTGCTTCTGCTCTAATGGCATCCTCTTGCTCTTGAGTTGGATTGCTAAGCTCATTGATTTCAATCTCAGGATTACCACCCAACACAATATCGGTACCACGACCTGCCATATTGGTGGCAATGGTCACCCCGCCTGGACACCCTGCTTCCATGATGATGCCGGCTTCTCTTTCATGTTGTTTGGCATTCAAAACCTGATGGGGGATCTCTGCTTTGGTGAGCAGGGCGGACAAGTGTTCAGAGGTTTCAATCGAGGCCGTCCCCACAAGAACGGGTTGTTTTCTCTTTTGACATTCGTGAATGTCTTCAATAATGGCTTCAAATTTTTCAGCCGCTGTCAAATACACAACATCTGACTCATCGCGGCGAATCATCGTGCGATGCGTGGGCACAATCACCACTTCTAAACTATAAATCTGCTGCAATTCGTAGGCTTCTGTGTCCGCTGTCCCAGTCATGCCTGACAATTTGCCATACATGCGGAAATAGTTTTGGAAAGTGATCGAGGCTAGGGTTTGATTTTCAGCCTGGATTTTAACGCCTTCTTTGGCCTCAACGGCTTGATGCAGCCCATCTGACCAGCGCCGCCCCACCATCGCCCGACCGGTATGTTGGTCGATAATGATGATCTCATCGTTTTGAACAATGTAGTCCACGTCTTTTTGGTATAAAGTACAGGCACGCAAGACTGCATTAAAATAATGCATTAAATTCAAGTTTTTGGAATGATAAAGACTATCGCCCTCTTCCACCAAACCTGCTTGGGTCAGCAATTTTTCGAGGTGTTCATGACCTGTTTCAGTCAGCATGGCTTGGCGTGATTTTTCGTCCAAACTATAATCCCCTGGGCCTTCCTCAGTTTCTCGCTTTTTCAGCTTGGGGACAATTTTAGTGAGTTCAAGATAATGGGCCGAACTGTCTTCCATCACACCGGAAATAATCAAGGGAGTACGGGCCTCATCAATCAAAATGGAATCCACTTCATCCACCACCGCAAAGTTGAGCCCACGCTGAACACGATCAGCCACAGCCAAGACCATATTGTCACGCAAATAATCAAAACCAAATTCGTTGTTGGTGCCATAAGTGATGTCACAGGCATACGCCGCGCGACGGGTTGCTGCATCCAAGCCGGGCACGATGATGCCCGTACTCAAGCCCAAAAAGCCATACAGTTTGGCCATCTGCTCGGCATCACGACGCACTAGATAATCATTGACTGTCACCAAATGCACGCCTTTTCCTGAAAGCGCATTCAAGTACAAAGCCAGCGTTGCAACCAGGGTTTTGCCTTCCCCCGTCTTCATTTCAGAAATCTTGCCACTGTGCAAGACCATCCCACCCACCAGCTGGACATCAAAATGGCGCATGCCCAAAGCACGACGCGACCCTTCTCTCACCACCGCAAAAGCGTCCACCAACAGTTGATCTAAAGTTTCACCTTGCTCTACGCGCGCCTTGAACTCCGCTGTCTTCCCTGCCAAAGCTTCATCAGACAACGCCTGCATTGTGGGTTCCAGCGCATTGATCGCCACCACTTTTTTGTAAAGGTCTTTCAAGACGCGGTCGTTGCGACTGCCGATTATTTTGGTAAAGAGCGCATGCATCATGGTCAGGGGTCATGTGTTTTTAGAAAAAAGCGATTATAGCCCATGTTTTTCTAAATATCGAACGCAGGCTGCGAATATTTCGCAACTATTGGTTTAAAATGAAAATACGTGTCAAAACCGAGGATGGGCTTGAACTGTCGACAAGTTGTCGACGATTGAAAATGCTTGCATCTGATTGGAAAATGCGCTCAACAGATGCTGCAAACGCACAAGTACTACTTCGAATTATCCAATCCATTCCATCTCCAAAAGTTGAACGTTTCAACCTAGAAAAAACAGTTGCACTTCCTCTGTCATTCCCGCGACGGCGAGAATCCAGACTTCTCAAGTATAATAC
>CAYGFJ010000319.1:0-2139 GCA_964349115.1 uncultured Francisellaceae bacterium | reverse complement strand
CCACGTATCGCTAACCGTTTATTGCGACGCGTGCGTGATTATGCGCAAATTATTGGAAATGGTGTGATTACAGAATCACTTGCTAAAGAAGCACTAAACTTGCTTAACGTTGATAAAAAAGGCTTTGATGTCATGGATCACAAATTTTTAAAAGCCATTATCGACAAATTTCAAGGCGGACCCGTTGGTTTAGAAACCATTGCGGCTGCCATTGGTGAAGAGCGGGGCACCATCGAAGATGTCATTGAGCCTTATTTATTACAACAAGGCTTTATCGCCAGAACGCCTCGTGGGCGGGTGGCGACACTGAAGACCTATGAACACTTTGGCATGGTCATGAAGAGGCTTGATACGGATGACTAGTCACGAGTCCATTTTTCGCATTTACTATGAAGACACCGATGCCTCTGGCGTGGTCTATCATGGCAGTTACATCAATTTTTTCTCGCGGGGTCGGATGGAATGGCTGCGCGCCCAGACTGAGTTGTATCAGGCTATTCAAGATGAAAAGCTGGGGATTCCTGTTTTTAAGATTTCAGTTCAGTATCACAAGCCCTTGGTTTTGGATGACGAGATTCTGGTACGCTCGCAACTCATGGTCTTTAAGCGGACCTACGCGGTGTTTTCCCAGGAGATTTTTCGTTACAATGGCCAGGTTTTGGGGGATCGGGTGGCAAGTGGGGAAGTGCACATTGCCTGTGTCAATCAGCAGGGCAAGCCGCAAAAATGGCCCCGCCATGCACAATATTCTCAGGTTTTTGAAAATATCATGAAGGAGCAAGTCGATGGGCGGGGGTGAAATTTCTATTTGGAGTTTGGTGCTTGGAGCAAGCTGGATCGTGAAAATCGTCCTCTTTTTGCTGCTGGCCGCTTCGGTGTGGTCTTGGTCTATCATCATCAATAAATCGAGTCTGCTCAAAAATGCAAAATCGACGTCTGATCGGTTTATCAAGCAATTTTGGTCAGGGGCTGATCCTGCGCAATTGTACCGCTCTTTGAAAGGGGAATCAGAAGGAGTGGTCGCCTTGTTTCAAGCGGGGTTTAAGTCCTTTCTCAAATTCCAGGAAACGCCAGCCAAGGCCGCAATCATTATCGAAGGGGTTGAACGCTCGATGCGTGTGGCTTTCAGTCGTGAGAGTGATCGCCTCGAACATAATCTTACGATTTTGGCAACAATCGGTTCAGTGAGCCCCTATGTGGGTTTGTTCGGAACGGTTTGGGGAATTATGAGCGCCTTCGTTGCCTTGGGCGGCGTTGAGCAGGCCACTTTGTCGATGGTGGCGCCGGGCATTGCAGAAGCCCTGATTGCAACCGCTATCGGTCTTTTTGCCGCCATTCCTGCCGTCATCGCATATAACCGCTTTCTCGCAAGCATCGAGGCGGAACTGAATGAATATGAAAATTTCCAAGATGAATTTGTCAATTTGCTCTATCGCCAATTAGAACAAGTGGGCCGTCACGCATGAAAAAGCCTCGTCACAAACGTCGCAAAATTGCTGAAATCAATGTGGTGCCTTACATCGATGTGATGTTGGTTTTGCTCATTATTTTTATGGTGACCACCCCCTTACTGTCTCAAGGAGTCAAAGTTAATTTACCCAAAGCCGCGGCCAAAGTCTTGCCGGACCAAAATGTTCCCCCCATCATTGTGTCTGTGGATGCACAGGGCAATTATTTTTTGAATATCAATGCAACGCCCAACACTCCCGTTGCGACCGCTGATTTACAAACCCAAGTGGCCGCTGCCATGGCCAAAAACCCTGATCGCAAAGTCTATGTTCGCGCAGACCAAGCCGTGAATTATGGCGATGTCATCCGTGCCATGGCTTTGCTTCAACAAGCCGGAGCGGGGACCATTGGTCTCATGACTGACAATCCCAGCAATGCGAAACCTGCATGATGGTGCGCTGGCGTCCTTCATTCCAGGATGCGCAAAAGCATTCTTATCGTTACTCTGTTGGCCTTCATCTGCTGCTAGTTTTGATTTTAGCGATCCTCTCCTATCACAACACAGAGATCTTTAATTTTGGCAATGCGGTGAAATCCCAGCAACAGGTCCAAATTGTGAATGCGACGATGGTGCTGCCTCCCAATTTATCCAAAGTGATTACGATGACGCCCCCAGCCCCTGCAGCGCCC
>CAYGFJ010000318.1:1049-2140 GCA_964349115.1 uncultured Francisellaceae bacterium | reverse complement strand
CCCATGTGGCTGCTCAAAGTGAGCGGGATCAACAGCGTTTCATCGACTTGGGTTTGTCTCCTGAAAAATCTTCCAATGCGGGCAATATCAAATATGATTTTGTCCTCCCCGAAGGCATTGCTGACAAAGCCAAAACCATCAAGTCCGCCTGGCCCAGTCGGTTTGTCTTGATTGCGGCCTCCACCCATGAAGGCGAAGAGGCCCTCTTCTTAGACGCCTATCTCAGCTTAAAAAAACGCTTCCCCACCCTTTTGCTAATCTTGGTCCCTCGTCATCCTGAGCGTTTTGCCCGTGTCGAGTCCCTGATTTGTGACAAAAAACTAACTGTTGTCAAACGCAGTGAATTCTGTCCCATCACTGATCAAACCGATGTTTTTCTGGGCGACACCATGGGCGAGCTCTTCGTCTACTACGCCTTGTCTGATCTGGCCTTCGTCGGCGGCAGCCTGGTCCCCATCGGTGGCCACAACATCCTGGAACCCGCCGCCTTAAAACTCCCCATCCTGATGGGCCCCTATATGAACAATTCCAAGTCCGTCGCCGATGATTTCCTCTCCCGCGACGCCGCAATGTCCGTGTCACCCAGCCATCTTGCTCTAGACATTGCCGCATTGATTGAAAGCGCCTCTCGTCGTGAAGTGTTAGGCCGCAACGCTTTCAGCGTCCTAGAACAAAACCGTGGCACTTTGGCACGATTGATGTCTCACGTTATTATTTCTCACTGTCTTAGCTGCGATGGTAGGGGTGGCCATTTAAAATAGACACCGCACGATACAGCTGCTCTGCCAACAACACTTTCACCAGTTGATGGGGAAAAGTTAAAAGAGAGAGCGACCATGCAAAATTGGCCCGCTTGATACACAATGCATCCAGGCCTTCGTGCCCACCAATCAAAAACGTGATGTGTTTCCCAGCCTGCTGCCAGGTGGGCAACTTTTGTGAGAGCGCCTCCGTGCTGAGGGGCTTGCCTACAACATCAAGCGCCACACAAAAATCGTGTGAATCCACCTTTGCTAAAATCAAGGCAGCTTCTTCCATCTTATTTTTTTGAGGAGGGAGTTCAGTCAGCTCCAATTGCCAAGGCGTTGTGA
>CAYGFJ010000318.1:0-1039 GCA_964349115.1 uncultured Francisellaceae bacterium | reverse complement strand
GGCTTTGTGAGACGCTTTTGATAATCCTGAAAGCCTTCCGAAACCCAGATAGGCATTTTGTGTCCGACTGAAATGATTTTTAGCATTGCTGTGTGGGATTAATGGAAGTGAAACAGGGTCATGAGGCCTGCCAAAACGGTGGTCATGCTGCCTGTTATCATGAAAATACGGAGGGTCAGGCGTTTTTCAAGGCTTTCCATTCTAGTTTGAGTTTCTTCGATTTTTAATTCCAGATGGGCTGCTGTTTTGTCAATTTTGGCATCTAAAGTTAAGGCAGTTGTCTTGAGTTCTGCAGAAAGCGCTTGGATTTTTGAGTCAAGTCGAGACTCGGTTTCTTGAATTCTGAGCTCCAAGCGAGATTCAACGCCAAGAATTTTCTGTTCCAAACGAGACTCGGTTTCATGAATTTTAAGCTCTAGGCGAGACTCAACGCCAAGAATTTTCTGTTCCAAACAAGACTCGGTTTCTTGAATTTTAAGCGCTAGGCGAGACTCAACGCCAATAATTTTCTGATCTAATTGTGCCGTGCCGTGAGTCAGTCTTTCTTCAAGTTGGCGTAAATCCTCTTTGGTGGCAAGACAATGTTCCGCTGCTGTATTTAAAACTTCAGCTAAGGCCTCGGTTTGTGATTCCGCAGTTGTGGGGTCCATGCCAGACTTGCGAAGTCGTTTTGAGTATTCAAGGGTGTTGATCATAGGCTTCATGATGGGTTGACGCGCGTGCATAATATTCCAGATGGTGAAATGATAGCATGATTCTGTCAGAAAAAAACAAGTGAGTCAACAAAGAGTCAGTGTGTTTACTCGTCTTTTTTGCTTCGGTCCGCCCGTTTTCTTTCATTTTCAGTCAAGAATTTTTTGCGTAAACGAATCATCTTTGGAGTGACCTCAACCAATTCATCATCATTGATAAATTCTAAAGCTTGCTCTAAAGAATGCTTAATGGGCGGGGTCAAAACCACGTTTTCATCGGTGCCCGAGGCACGCATATTGGTGAGCTGTTTTCCTTTGATGACGTTGACGACCAAGTCGTTGTCGCG
>CAYGFJ010000317.1:0-2174 GCA_964349115.1 uncultured Francisellaceae bacterium | reverse complement strand
GCTCGAAATAGGACGGCAAAATCACAGCATCCACCTGACGGAAATAATCTGCAAGATGTTTGGCATAACCGAAGCATTTGACGTGGGGAAGCGGTTTTGCCTGCCGAAAGGGTTTTCCAACAACCCACAGCTCAAACTCATCAGGAGAAAGTAATTTCATTGCCGCCAGCAATAACAGGCCTCCTTTGCGCTTATGTGAGGTGGATGGAAACAGCAAGCGAAATCGACCGTCACTCGCCCTGTCTTGTCGCGGCGGAAAGGGCAAAACCGTTCCCTCAGACAGCAAAGGCGATACATTGACAGGCGGGTAGAGCATCACCACTTTTTCTTCTGGAAAATCATAATACTGCAGCAATTCATGAGCAAGGGAAGGCGAGGTTGCAATGATCTTTTTCGATGAGGCATAGGCTTTTTTTTCTAAATACGCTTCGATCCAATCCTGGGGACGGAAGTGTCGGGTGACTTTCATATACCCTTTATGCGTCCCCCCGGTGATGATGATGTCTTGCGAAAACGACCGCGTTGTTGAGATGACCGACTGATAGCGGCTTCGATCCAGGGTTTTCATGAGGCGATGCGCAAAGGCATATTTTCGCAAAAAACGAGGGATCAGGGGGTTGACGGGCAACACTGTCACAGACACTTTGGGCGGCAGTTTTATTTTTGCATCCTGTCTCATCACAAAGACGTCAATATCAAAACCTCGATCAGCAAAGGCATGCATGAGATCTAAAAAATAAGTTTCCATCCCCCCACCGTAAGACAGCTGATGGTGGATCAAAGCGATTTTTCTACTCACGACATACTCCTGTCACAATGAGATAGCCGACAAAAACCAGTATCGTGAGCCAGACTGAAACGGGCCAGTTGGTGTAGAAAGACAAACACAAAGCCAAAACCGAAAAGAAAAGGGAGAAGGCAACACTCAAGGCGATGCCCGGCCAAAAGCTTTTGGTTAATTGCAAACTCATAGCCGCTGGCCCAATCAAGAGAGAAAAGACCAAAAGCACTCCCACAATTTGATTGACCAAGGTCACAGTGGCCGCCAAAATCAGCATAAACATCACCCCCAGACACTGAGTGCGCACACCCTTGGCTTGAGCGGTTTCAGGCGCGAGCGAGGCAAACAATAGTGGTTTTAAAATAAAAGCCAACACACCCAAAATCACAAAGGTGGCATAGATCATCCATTTAATTTCAGAAGGCGAGACACCCAATACATCCCCAAACAACAAAGCCACCGCTGTATTGGCTGAACCCACGTAATAATGCAGAAACAGCATGCCCATCCCCAGCATCAAAGACAGTACCATCGCAATTGCAATATCACGCTTTTCCAGCGCTCGTCCCAAAACACCAATCAACAGTCCAGCCAATAAGGTGGCGCCAAACTGTCCCAACATCGGAGAGGCCCCCAGCAATAATGCAAGCGTTGCCCCAGTAAAGCTAATGTGCCCCAATCCATGGGCGGCAAAAGCCAATCGCCTCAACAGCGTCAAGTATCCAACCACCCCTGCAATGAATCCCGTCAAAAGAATGGCCATTAAGGCATGTTGCATAAAATCATATTGAAACACAGGACCCTCCATGACAATGCTCTGTGTTCATAAACAGGGGGTTTTCGCCAGACAAGACCCATTTTCGTCCTTTGACTTCAAGGACTTCGAGAGGGGTCCCATACAGTTCACTCAAGACTTCCGTTTGAATCACAGCATCTTGAGTATCCAAGATGGCCTCTTCTTTGCCGATAAACATCACCCGATCGAGGTGCCTTAAGAGGGGATTAAAATCATGGGCAGTCATCAGCAAGGTAAAATTCATTTTAGCTTGTAAGTCCATGATCAGTATCAGCAATTCATGCTGATAACGTGGATCCAAATTGGCAAAAGGTTCGTCCAGCAAAACGAGGCGTGGGGCTTCCAAAAACAAAGCGGCCAACATCACCCGTTTGCGCTCTCCTCCAGACAAATTTTTAAGGCGTTGGTCTTTTAAGTGTAGGGCACCTACGCGTTCCAAAGCGCTGAGATGGCTTTTGCTTCCACCTGGCAAGACTTTCAAAAAACCAGATATTGAATAGTCCGCTGGAAAATTTTCAAAATCCTGCGGAAGATAGGCGATCTCGGCTCGCATTTCAGCTGGCAATTTTCCGTCGATCAGAATGCGCCCTCCTGCAA
>CAYGFJ010000316.1:0-2177 GCA_964349115.1 uncultured Francisellaceae bacterium | reverse complement strand
AACTCCATCTGCACAAGAATTCCCACACCTGTTGCAAAATCTTTCTTCAGGAGCTTGAGTCCGTTCATCTTGTTCCACCAAGCCAGCCTGATAATGCTAGGAAGCGATAATTTCATCGCTCGTCGAGCAATAGCGCCGATATTGCCGTATTCGGTCACGTCCCGCACAAAAGCGGCCATATTGGGCAAAACAAAATAGAGTCCGGAGGAGTACTTAGTGCCCTGAGCGTAATAAGTGAGCCTGATAGTATGTTCGTTAAGCTTTTGCATATGCCTCACTAATCATGCCTTCAACAACACGTGCGAAGGTCATAGTGTTCTCAATACTCGTTTTAGGTTTAAGGAGCGACTCTATGAATAAACGATCCTCTGTATAGTAGGCTTCACCACCTGACTTTGGATTGAGATTAAACACACTCCGGCTATAGGGAATTTCCCAGTACTGCCAAACTTTCAGTTTTTTCCCTTGACGCAAAGTCAGAACATTCTTTTTAAAGGTGATCGAGCCTGTACTTCCGACAATCTCATACTCAATGGACATCACGGGATGTCCACGGACACTCCACGAGGCTGTTAGCTTTCCCTTAACTCCACTAGGATGAGTTAGGGCAACACTTGCCCGGTCTTCTACTTCGTTGCCATAAAGATATTCGGTTTTTGAGTTTGAAACCTTACCGCGCCCAATGAGAAACTGAATGATGGAAAAAGCGTGAGGGCCAGGATTGGCTAACACACCACCCCCAGATAACGACTTCTTGAAGAGCCAGCCTTTTTTTGCTCCAAATACTTCGCTATGTTTGAGATTCACTGAGTAGCTTTCGACTTTGCCAATAGCTTTTTCAGATAAAAGTTTCTTGGTGTACTCAATTTCCCGCTTATAAATCCAAAAGTATCCCGCCACACTTCCTTTATATGAACCTTTAAAATCATTACTCGTAACGTAGACTGGTTTCTCTACAAAAAAACGAATGGCATGTTTGCGGCAAAGGTCAATAATTTCCTTGTGTGCAAAAGTTGGAGTACAAATGAAGACTGCATCAGCTTGATGCTTACTGAGCGCTAGCTGCAGTGAAGGATAGAACTCAGCTGCAATACCCATACTTTTAGCCGTCTGGCCGAGCGACTCGTCTTGATCAACAATCGCCACAATACGCGCCTCAGGGATTGCCTGGAGAACGCTCGAGTGCATGATACCCATTTTCCCAAGACCCACCATGATAATCTTTTGCGTAGGGAGAGCCTGCTTGCCGAGATATTTTGTTACCCCTGCCTTAATTGGTGTGAGTTGAAGCCCAAGGGCGCGTATGGCGATCTTGGGGTTGCAAGCCGTATTTTGCGTTGATCCAAGCACGTTGTCCACGGAGATTGGCAGGCTCGGAATGATTTTAGTTGCAGCCCACACACCCAGTAACCCGGCAAGCGCCGGAATATGCACAATCGGCTTTGTTATCCCAATCTCCTTCTGGATGAGTTTCACAAGCTGATCAAAGCTAATTTTGTTGGGAGCACCTAAGTCATACACTTTGTGAACGCTAGCGGGAGTTTTAATTGCCTTAATAATAGCTTGGGCCACGTCAACAACGTCAATCGGGTATAGTTCCCATTTGCCGTTGCCTATTACCGGAACAACCGGCAATTTCTCTATATAGTTGCGGATCGTTTGAAACAAGGTCTCTGAGCCCGCTCCATATACGAGGCTCGGCTTGAGGGTGGTCCACAGAGTATCTGAGGCTTCAATGATGACGTCACTTTGTCGCTTTGATTCCCCATACACTCCACGGTACCTGATTTTGGTTGATTGTGAGCTAATATTAATAATGCGTCTGCCACGTATCTTTTTTTCAGCAATAAGTCGCACAACATTCCTCGCCCCCTCTAAGTTAACCGCATAACTGAGTGTTGGATGATATTTATTCGCCGCCAAATGAACGATCACATCGATATGACGAACCTTAGCTGAAAAGCTGTCGTACTTAGTAATATCACTCCACAAAATAGAAAGGTTTGGGTGAGGATCAAAAGAAGTGATACTTCCTGGACGCACCATAGCAGTCACGCTATATTGCGCAGCTAGCAATTCCTTGACAACCGACTTGCCGATAAACCCACCTGCGCCAGTGACTAAAATATGCTGTTTCATTTTTGCACCCCGGATGGAGCACTTACAATATAGTAGTC
>CAYGFJ010000315.1:0-2200 GCA_964349115.1 uncultured Francisellaceae bacterium | reverse complement strand
GTTACCTGCTCTAAAGTGTTTAGGCAATCCCGTGATTTGGGGTCGAGTCTTGGTCCGGTCGTGCGTCTTGAAAGTGGGCTAGATCCCTAGGAGTTTATGCAAATCCTCGACCGAAATAAGCCGCTGATCAGCTTTTACGAAGAGAAGGCCTTCTTCTGTATTGAGGGCGGTTTCGGCGACGCCAGGGGCTTTGGAGAGCTGATTTAAGGTGGCGGTATTCAGAGGCTTATTTAATTTAATAATGAGGGTGCTCAGATATTTGGGTGATGGCATACCAAAGGCTAATAGCAGCCAAACGGCTGCGAGGCTTGAGCTGAAGATAAAGACGCCGGTGCTTTGAAATTGGCTGTAGATCCATCCACCAAGAGCGCCGCCTAAAAAGATTCCAAAAAATTGGCAGGAAGAATACAGACCCATGGCCGTGCCCTTATTGCGGATAGGTGCAGTTTTGGAAATGAGAGAGGGTAGGCTTGCTTCCAAAAGGGTGAAGGCTGTAAAAAATAAAAATAGAATGCCGACTATCAGTGGCAGTGAAACGGGTAGCATCATCAAAGACAGTTGAGTTAAGAGTAGAACAAAAATAGCACCGACAAAAACGCCTTTAAAATGACGTCTTTTCTCAGCCAGAATGATAAAGGGTATCATGGTAAAAAATGCAGTGACTAAGGTCATGAGATAGATTTCGGTTTGATGGTTACGACTTAAGTGCAATTGGGTCATCAGTAATATCGGAATTAAAAAGAACAGCGCGGTTAGAATAGCGTGCAGGGCAAAAATGCCGTAATTAAGATGTAAAAGCTCGGGGTTTTTTAATACGTTGAGCATTTGTTGTGGGATGGTTTCCGTATCGGCATGTACGATGGGTTTAGGTGGATTCGGAACAAATCCATACAGCAGTGCAATGCCTGTTAAGGCCAGCAATCCTGTCACCCAAAAAATGCCGGATAAATGAACCAGGCTATTTAAAAAAGGACCGATAATCATGGCTAGCGCAAAAGACAGACCGATAATGAGCCCCATGCCCGCCATTGCTTTAGTTCGATTTTCATCACAGGTTAAATCGGCTAAGAGCGCTAATAACACACTGCCAACGGCTCCAGCGCCTTGTAGTGTTCGTCCTAAAATAATGCCATAGATGGAATCTGATAGTGCTGCCACGGCACTGCCCACTGCAAAAATAATCAAGCCGATGGTGATGATGCGTTTGCGACCAAAGCGATCGGATAATAATCCAAAAGGGATTTGTAATAGTGCTTGAGTTAAACCATAACAACCCAATGCAATGCCAATTAACGTGGGGGTTACTTCGGAGAGTTGTTTGGCGTATACCGAAAACACGGGATAGATCATGAAGAGGCCCAACATGCGGAAAGCCATGATTGAGCCTAGTGAGAGAGTTGATTTGATTTCAAAGCGTTGCATAGGGTTAAGTCGCGTGGTTAATGAGTTGTCCATGCCAAGGATGAACTTCTTTTTGTAATCGTTTCGATAATTCAAATTTGGCGACGTCAAGCTCATAATCTTTTTGCAGGCCTAGCCAAAATGTAGCAGACATTCCAAAAAACAAAGCCAAACGTAATGCCGTATCAACTGTCACAGCTCGTTTTCCTTTGATGATTTCATTGATGCGTCTGGCTGGTACATTAGTATCTTGAGCCAATCTGTATTGGCTAATTCCCATCGGCTTTAAGAATTCATCGAGAAGAATGATGCCAGGATGTACGGGCTTTATTAATCGTTTCATGTTTATATTTCTCCAATTCTAATGGTAGTCTACAATCTCAACATCGTAAGCATCGCCTTGTAGCCATTTAAAGCAAATTCTCCACTGGTCGTTAACCCTGATGCTATGTTGGCCTACTCTGTTTCCAGAGAGTTTTTCCAATTTATTGGCGGGTGGTATACGCAAATCATCCAAAGAAGCAGCATTGTGTAGCATGCGCAATTTAACATAGGCTCTTTGATGGATGTTCCTTGGCAATTTACTGGAATTCTCCATGTTGAAGATTTTCTCTGTTTGTTTGCATTTAATCGTCCTAATCATTGTTAAATAGTAACGCAACTCGATAATAACGTCAATAGGATATTATCCTTATTGCGTTAACTTTTGCCAATTTTGGGTATGAAAAAGATAAAGCAGGCGCTTTCAGGGATTATTTGATTTATAATCGTTCCAGCAGTTCTCGCCGAAGACCATGGG
>CAYGFJ010000314.1:0-2206 GCA_964349115.1 uncultured Francisellaceae bacterium | reverse complement strand
GTCCTGATGATGCTGGTCTTGATTTTGCCCTTGGTTTGGCTTCAAAAAATTCAAATGAAATCGGAGGTCAAACCGTGAAAAATTCACTCTTTCTGCGACTTTCGCTTATTTTGGGTCTGTTATTTTTCTATATCCCCATTATTTTGTTGATCGTCTATTCTTTTAATGCCTCGCTTCTGGTGAATCTCTGGGGAGGATTTTCCCTCACTTGGTACAAAGTCTTGTTGACCGATGATAGTGTGATCAACGCCGCCCTCTTAAGTGTTGAAATCGCGATCTGCGCTTCCAGCTTGGCATTGATTTTAGGTGTGGCCACTGCAATCACCCTGAAGCGCTATGGCATTTTTTGGGGCCGCAATTTTTTCTATGGCATGTCCATCACCCCCATTGTCTTGCCTGATGTGGTCATGGGTTTGGCTCTCTTGCTTTTATTCATGGGTTTGAATGAATTAACAGGTTTTCCCAACAGCGACGGCTTTGGCACCATTTTAATTGCCCACACCACCTTCTGCACTGCCTATGCCACCATGATCATTCAAGCCCGCCTGGGACAAATTGATCAATCCATCGAAGAGGCGGCCATGGATTTGGGCGCCAAACCCATCAAAACCTTTTTTTACATCACTCTGCCTCAAATTGGCTCTGCCCTCGTTGCCGCCTGGCTGCTCTCTTTTACTTTGTCCATCGACAATTTGGTCGTCACTTCTTTTGTGAGCGGCCCCACCACCACGACCCTCCCCCTCTTCATCTACGCCACCATCCGCAATGGTGTTACCCCTGAGATGAATGCATTGGCCACCATCATGATCGTGGGCGTTATGATTGCCATTGTCTTGAGCACCATTTTCCTGCCCAAGCAATGGAAGCGATCTTTGAAATATAAGAAGAATGCGTAGTTTTTTCTTAAGATCGCGGTCATGCTAAAATCACGGCAATAAAAATTTGGAGTACATGATTGATTGCCATCGGTCTCTCGGGAGGTGTGGATTCTTCGGTTTCAGCTTACTACCTCAAACAACAAGGGTTTGACGTCATCGGAATCTTCATGAAAAACTGGGAAGAGGATGACACAGACACCTACTGCTCAGCGGCACAAGATCGACAAGATGCTGAGGCCATCTGTGACACACTCAACATTCCCTTTCACACCATCAACTTTGCGAGCGAATACTGGGATTTTGTGTTTGAGTATTTTCTCTCGGAATATCAAGCAGGTCGAACGCCCAATCCGGACATTCTCTGCAATAAGGAAATTAAGTTCAAAGCCTTTTTGAATTATGCCCAAAAACTGGGTGCAGACAAAATTGCGACAGGGCATTATGCCCAGCTGCATGAAGTGAATGGCCAGTTTCACATGATGAAGGCCATAGATGCCCATAAAGACCAGACTTATTTTTTATATACCCTAGGACAGGCCCAATTGTCCAAAGTCCTCTTTCCTATCGGCCATTTAGTCAAACCAGAAGTGCGAGGAATTGCAGCCGAACAAGGTTTTTTGAATGCAAGCAAGAAAGACAGTACAGGGATTTGTTTTATTGGGGAACGAAAGTTCAAAGATTTCTTGAAGCGCTACCTTCCTGCCAAACCTGGCGCTATTGTGAATGAAGAGGGAAAAGTCCTGGGCCACCATGAAGGCCTCATGTATTATACCATCGGTCAACGTCAGGGGATTGGCATTGGTGGGCAGAGGGAGGGCTCCCATGATGCTTGGTATGTCGCCCAAAAAAATCTTGCGACCAATGAACTTATTGCTGTTCAAGGCAGTGCCCATCCGCTTTTGTTTTGTCAAACCTTGACGGCCAGTCAGCTCCACTGGACGCAAGGACAGGCGCCCACTTCACCCCTTCGCTGCCACGCAAAAATCCGGTATCGCCAACAAGAACAGCCCTGTGTGGTTTCAATAGCAGAGGATCAGCACATGTCTGTTGTCTTCGATGAACCCCAACGCGCTGTGACCCCTGGTCAATCGATTGTCTTGTATCAAGACAATGAATGCCTAGGGGGTGGCGTCATTGTCTAAGCAGAATGACTGCATGATGATAAGCATACTTCCTGCCGCTGATTCACATCCAACTTCAGTTCACTCACAAAATCGCGATCAATCATGTGCTCCAGCAAATACTGAGACAAGACGGGACTCACACGCGTGCGAATCAGGAGGTCTAAATTGCGGGCCCCCATTTCAACTTCAGTGCATTCGGACGCA
>CAYGFJ010000313.1:0-2209 GCA_964349115.1 uncultured Francisellaceae bacterium | reverse complement strand
TCCGCCCCCACGCCCCACCACTGACATTGTCAGTGGTTTTGAGAGATAAATAAAGAAACGTAAATAGACGCCCCCCATCAAATCGCTGGAGCGCAGTCACATCGCCTGCATTGAACGCCTCCGGCGCTCAGCGGGCTCGTGCCATCGCTCAGCTCCACTGTTCGGCTAAGAATTATTCATAGGTCATGGGGAAACTGATGTGTAATGAATTCAATAAAGTTGAAATGAAATTTACTGATTTTATACCAGCAAACTGGTTCAAGGATCCTGTAAATAGTAGCGTATGGATTACCGGATTTAGAATTGCTAGGGGAGAAAAATCAGAATTGGCAAATGGTCATACGATCGACCTAATAGGTACCAGAGCACTTGTTATATATGGCCAAATCGCCTATCTTGTAAATGATACAAATTGGGAATTGAATGAACAAGGAATACCATCGTGCAAAGTAAATGTAAAAAATATCAAAACCCCTGTGGGTTTTTGGCTAATTATTATGGCGCCTTATAAAATTGATGGTGTTGAAGGCAGCGAAGCAGACGTCAAAAGAGCAATTTCTTCATCAACTGGTTTTTTAGCAGCATTTGCCGGACGAAACGCAGTATATGAAAAAATCTATGAAAATATACTTGATATCGGCTCTGGATATGCAACGATTTTCAGTCCTGTCTTTTTGAATCCAGGGGCTTCTCCTAAACCGAATTTTTCTAGGGCCAACATTTCACTAATAAATGAGGCAGTAAAGAAAATAGCAAATTTAGATAAAAGGACAATAAGCCGCCTTGAATTAGCCTTTCACTGGTATGAAGAGGCGTTAAAGGATAGTGGTAGGGATGCATTTCTAAAATCGTGGATTGCTTTAGAGGTTCTTGCGATGCCTGATAGTACAAATATTCGACCAGTTAATGAAGCACTTGCCAGAGCGTATGGTAAAACGATTGATGAAACAACTAAAACATTCGGTGTAGGGCGCATATTTGGGCTAAGGAGTAGGATTGTACATAATGGCGAAGTGTTGCCAATCAAATTTGTTTTAGAAGAATACATTCAGGCAATATTTGCTGATGTGTTGTGCGATATGCTGCAAATAAACCCTTACTATCAAGCCGAGGTTATAAGAAATAAGCCTGAATTTGATTTTGAGAAAATACTCACAGGCAATTGACTTTCGATTATATAGGGCCGAACGAGTCGCTACAGCCAATCGGCGGGAAAGGGCGCCCGCCTCTGGCTGAGCTTTTTGTTACGCTTAAAGGACAAAAAAAAAATTGATTACCTTGCTTCTGGTATGATATATGGTAATACCAGAATAAGGAGGCAATTATGGGTAAAGCAAAGATTGCGATTACATTGGACGAAGAGTTTATCGGCGAATTGGACAGGTTGGTCGACGAACATTTTTTTCAAAATCGCAGCCAGGCAATACAGGATGCCGTAAGCGAAAAACTAGCCCGAATGAAGCGCAGCAGGCTATCAATGGAATGCGCCAAACTCGATCCCGTATTTGAAAGAGCTATGGCGGAAGAAGGGATAGCTGAGGATGTGAGCCAATGGCCGGAATATTGAGGGGTGAAATTCGTTGGGCGGATTTGAACCCTGTGCGAGGCCGTGAGCAGGCAGGCTTGCGTCCTGTCATGATCTTAAGCCAAGATATATTTAACGAACGTTCAGGTACAGTCATAGCCGTAGCAATCACAAGTCAGCCACAAAGGGCTGGATTCCCACTGACCCTTGAACTGAAGTCCACAAATTTGCCTAAGAAATCATGGATCAAGATCAGCCAAATTCGAACATTATCCGTAGAGAGAATCGGGGAGGTTATTGGTAAAACATCTCTGGCAGAGTTGACCCAAGTGATCGAAGGGCTGAATGAAATCATTGCGTAATCGGGTAGCCGGGTAGTGAATGTGAACCCACAGCTCTTTGACAGATAGAAGCCCTCGATCCTTGAGCTACTCGTTGGTCATCTTTTGAGTTTTGCAATTGCCGCAATCCTACTTGCCGAAGTTCCCTGCCGGAACGCCGACCAGAGTGGGAATTTTCCCCATTTCGGCTTTTTTACTGAAAGGATGGATTGCCTCCCCCACAAGCGCCGCGGCATTCTTCTCGCAGAAGGAAATGGGTTCGTAGGTCCAGCCCGCGGCGAGTCTCTCCTCTTCCCGCTTCAGGGTAAAATAGGCAAACCGGCCGATAACCGGTGTAATAAGC
>CAYGFJ010000312.1:0-2219 GCA_964349115.1 uncultured Francisellaceae bacterium | reverse complement strand
TCACTTTATGGATTTCCTGTGTGATCGAGGGGCTGCTCGCCATGCCCGAAAACAGAACGCGGCGAATTTACTTTATCTGCGATGAGATGGGGGTTATGAATAAAGTCGATAAATTAAGTGCGGGTTTAAGCTTGGGTCGTAAAAATGGGCTTGCCTTCATATTGGGGATGCAGTCTTACAACCAGCTCATCAAAACCTATGGGGATCATGGAGCCCGGGAGCTCATTGATTTGATGAGTACGCGTTTTTATTTCAAATCGAATGATGTCGAAACCGCAAAATTTGTCTCAACGAGTTTGGGCGAAGAAGAGCTTGAAATCTCAAATCTGAACCGGGCCTACAGTGGTGGCGAACACATGCGCCAAGGGGTGTCGATGATCAATCAGATCTCAACGCGGCCTCTGGTCACCCCCTCTGAAATCGAGCACCTCCAAAACCTCGAATGCTATCTGAAAACGCTGGGTGGCTTGCCCGCCACCAAGTTGCGCTTGATCCTGTTTACGGGCGAGACGTCCTGTGTGGGGTTTATGCCTCGGCCCATTTGCATTGATGTACCCGAAGAGAAGGGCAATCAAACCCGCGAAACCGAGGAAGACGCTGAGCCTGACAGAGCGCTTGCGCATGCAAAACAAGAGGGAGGGGATGAGGAAAAGACAAAGTCTAAAAAGAAAACGCAAAAAAAGATCAAGCAGCGCAAAACGCTCGGCGTAGACGATGACAGTGACGTGGTGATGAAAGAGAGTGAATCAGACGAGACTGTGCTGTGGTAGGCCCATCATGATGTCATTTTCAATGGTTAAAAGTGCAAGTGGGGCCGACCATTATTTTATGGAGGCGGACAACTATTATCTGCAGTCTGATGAATACAAAGATCGCTTTGCCTGGTGGGGGCAGGGTGCGGCCAAACTAGGACTAACAGGATCCATTGAACGAGAGGCTTTTTTAAATGCTCTGCAAGGCAAATTGCCCAATGGGGCAGCCATCCCTGTTTCTGTCAATGGCACCCGGCGTCCTGGGTTTGATGTGACTTTTTCGGCACCGAAATCGGTTTCCATTTTGGCCTTGGTTTATGGAAAACACGAGTTGATTGAAGCCCATCAAGAAGCGGTCAATACTGTTTTAGAAGTGATTGAACAGACTGCCGCCCAGGCACGCATCAAAGGGGAGGGGGGTCTTTCCAAAATTGAACTCACAAAAAACTTGATTGTGGCCCAATTTTTGCATGACACCTCACGGGAGCTCGATGCCAACTTACACACGCATGCTTTGGTGGTGAACGCAACAGAGCGCTCGGATGGAGCGTGGCGCGCTTTGGCCTCCAACACCAAAGAGGGGAATGAACATGCTCCATTAAAAGGGTTTTTCGAACACATTTACCAGGATCAGATTTATTTCTCCACGATTTACCGATCGACTTTGGCCAATATTTTGACGAAGCGATTGGGTTATGACATTGAACTTCTGCCCGAACAGGAGGGCGGTCGCCATGGCATGTTTGAAATCAAAGGCTTTCCTGAAGAACTAAAAAACCACTTTTCGAAACGGCGTGGTCAGATTGAAAAGCTGATTGAAGAGAGGGAGGGGGCCACAGGCATCAAAGACACTTCGTCCAAAACCAAGGATTTTTTGACTCTGACTTCCCGACGAGCGAAGGAGGCCATTGATCGCAATACATTACACGAGCGCTGGACAGAAGAGATGGAGGGAGGTTTTCCGGACTTTGACCCTGAGTCTTTGAAAAACACAGGCAAAACAGTAGATCATAAATTGGAGAACACAAGAGAGCGTGCCCGCGAGGCAGTGATGGACGCCACCCGGCATTTTGCGGAGTCGCGTCTCATCTTTACCTACAAAGACCTTGCGACCAAAAGCATGCAGTTTGGGATGGGCAAAGCGCCCTTTGAGGCCATCAACACCGCCATCAAGGATTTGCGGGAGGAAAAAATCTTGGTGAGCTTAAGCGAAAGCGAAATGACCAGCAGAGACATTTTGGCCTATGAAAAGGCTTTGCTGGATAAAACCCAGCAATTGAAGAAAAGTGGCATTGCCACCCCCACTGTGAACGAAAAAGTGTTAGCAAAAATGGATGCAAGCGAGCATCACAAAAGCACAGTACGTGAGATTTTGGAGTCCCGGGAAGGCATTGCCATTGTAAACATGAGTTTATACGACCACCCCGAACAATGGATCGAAACCTTTTTAAACACAGCTGAACACAG
>CAYGFJ010000311.1:0-2240 GCA_964349115.1 uncultured Francisellaceae bacterium | reverse complement strand
AGTTTGGTGGCGCGGTATGAAGGCGCACAAAATTTGGGAGAAAGCAGTCGTCTCGTGAAAACCGGGGTGATTTTAGCCATTATTTTTGCCCTGCCTGTGATGGGCTTGTTTTATGGGGCGGGATCTCTTTTGGCATGGACGGGTCAGGCCACAGAGGTGGTGACTTTGGCACGTGCTTATTTTCACACTTTAAGTTTTGCGGTGATCCCCGACTTTGTGTTGACAGTGCTCTATGACCTCTGTTTTGGATTGTCCAAACCCAAAATGGCGATGGCGTTGACGGTGTTGTTTGTCCCCATCGACTTGGCATTGAATGCTTTGTTTGTTTTTGGATATGGCCCCATTGCTGCCCATGGGATTTCAGGATTGGGGATCGGCACCAGCATCGCTTTCTGGTTGATCTTGGCAATGATGATGCTGCTATTTTATGTCACCCCACTGTTTCGCACTCATTTTCAAGGGCGGTGTTGGTTCGATTTTAAAAAGGCCAAAGAACTCTTGTCAGTTGGCGTGCCGGTTGGAGTAATGTGGGTCTTTGAAGTCGGTTTTTTTATGGTGATTGCCTTGTTGATGGGACACATCAGCAGTGTGGCTTTGGCCGCGCATCAAATGGCGTTTCAGACCTATATGCTGTTTTTCAATGTCATCTACAGTTTTAGTCAAGCGCTGGGGGTTCGGGTCGGCGATGGCGTCGGCGCAAAGCGCCCCAGACAAATTGTTCATGCATTTTGGTGGGCCATTCTGTTTTCCATTGCTTTGGCGCTGCTGGTGTTTGTGATGGTTCATGATGAAGGCCAGGTGTTGCTGCGCTTTTTTATGGGCAGTGATTATGCTCCGGAATCAGCTGTTACACTGTTGGCTCTGCGTTTGTTTGCCTGGGTTCCGCTCTTTTTCTTGACCGATGCCCTGGGGTTTATGTGTTTTGCAAGTCTCCGTGCACTAAAAGATACGCGCTATACCTTGATGGTGGCCATTTTGAATTATTGGTGCGTCATGATCCCCGTCATGATCATTGGGGTGTTTCACTTTCATTGGAACAATCCTTTGATCCTCTGGGCCCTCTTGATTGCAGGATCAATTGTGAGTGCCATCGCCCAGGGTGGACGTTTGTGGCTAAAGATTGCAAAGAATTGAGGCGGCCCTCAATGTCCCACCCCACATTTCATCAAAAACCGTTTAACGAGATCCATTTTGGAGAAACGACGCGTGCCGAAGCGGCGAGCAGCAACGAAGAGCGGGTTTTCTTCTTGGTAGAGACGATTGATGAGGGAGAAGCCGAAGCTCCAGCGTTCGTCGTGGCGCTTAGCGTGTTTGGCGTAGCGAGACAAAACAGAGGGGCTCGCCCAGTCTTCTTTTTTATTTTGCGCATCGATCAATACTGTGGACAGACGAGCCACATCTTCAAAACCTAAATTGACCCCTTGGCCAGCCAAGGGGTGGACGGTGTGGGCAGCGTCGCCAATCAAAGCAAATCCAGCGCCTGAATAGGTGTCTGCATTCTGGGCGCACAAAGGAAAACTGGCCAGTTGAGTCAATACTTTTAGTGGGCCCAAATCAGGGAAGGCCATATAGAGACGTGATGCAAATTCTTCTGGATTCAATGCTTCACTGCTGGGAAGGGCCCACACAATCGACGACCAATGAGGGTTCACCAAGGGCAAAAAGGCCAAAGTGCCCGTGGGGAGAAAACGTTGATAAGCCGTGTAGCTGTGAGATTTTTCTGTTTCGACATGAGCAACCCAGGCATTTTGGTTGTAGTCGTTCATTGAAAGCTGAATACCCAAGGTTTGGCGGAGGGAGCTCATGGCGCCTTGAGCGACGACCAGCAATTTCACGAGATGAGTTGTGCCATCGTCGGCCTCCAAAATAAAACCCTTGGGGTGGCGAGTCACATGGTTGCAAGCGCTGTGATGCCACCTCACTGCCTCTTCAGGCAAGCTGTTTAAAATCGCTTGATTGAGGACTTGGTTTTCAACCATGTATCCCAGGCGAACTTGACCAATGTCGCTGCCGTGAAAGGCGAGCGATTCATCACCGTCAAAGACTTTCATGGCCAGGATTTCACTTAAATGATCAGGGGCGATTTTGGATAAAACACCGGCGGTCTCAAGAAGATTGCAAGAAGCGGTGTTGAGCGCTGAGACGCGGAGGGTGGGAGGAGGCACCCCCTCACCCGCCGCACTGTCTGCAACGACCTCTCCCACACCGGGGAGAGGTGATTGTTGAGGATCCAACAACAG
>CAYGFJ010000310.1:0-2251 GCA_964349115.1 uncultured Francisellaceae bacterium | reverse complement strand
AGAACACTTCTTGATACTTCTGAAAACATTATATCGAAAGTCTATGAGCATATTGAAGCATGCTTAAACTACAAAAAATAAAACTATGTTAATGAATAAAGTTGAATTTATGTCAATGAACAATCCCGTAAGAGGTTTCATTCAAGATAGAATCGAAATGCAGCGAATAAGGCAACTGGTACAGCTTGAGAATGATAAGGTTGTTCTTGAGATAGGTTGCGGGAATGGACATGGCACAAAACTTATTAAAAAGTATTTCCAGCCTAAAAAGATTGTAGCAATTGATCTTGATCCAAAAATGATTAAGATAGCAAAAAAGAATAATACTGATCCCTCCATACTTTTTACAGTCGGTGATGTAGCTAATTTAGCATCAATTCCAGATAAATCATTTGATGCAGTATTTGATTTTGGTATTATTCACCACATTCCAAATTGGCAAGATTGTTTAAGTGAATTGAAACGAGTATTAAAACCTGAAGGAAAGTTAATACTGGAAGACCTTTCAATAGAAACGTTCACCCAAGGTATCGGTAATATCTATAGAATGATACTTAAACATCCATATAATGAGATGTTTACACGAACAGAATTTGTGTCGTACTTGGATAAATTAGGATTTAAAATTGTGAAAAATGAGGTACGTAATCCTCTTAGATTAATGGAGTATTTTATTGTTATTGCTAATAAATAATATGAAATAAAACGAAAGAGTACAAATAGTTTATTACAAATTGAAGAATGCTTGAATAACAAAAAATGATAAAAAAAATACAATCCTATCTAAAAAATCCCAGAGTGGCTACCTCAACCATAAGCTGGTTCATATTTCTTACAACGATAATCCTTAGTATTTCTGGAGTTAGCCAATCTACCCTTATCCCTTTGTATATTGCCGGTATTGCCGTCGGTAGTTTTTTCTTTGCCCGAGAAGCCATTGAAGAACTTTTTGAAAAAAAGATAGGTATTGAGCTGTTAATGTCTGTTGGCATTGTTGGTGCAGTTGCAATCGGAGAGTGGCAAGAGGCACTACTACTAGTTGGTCTGTACTCCATTTCTGAGGCGATTGAGAGTTTTATTACGGATAAAACCAGAAGTGCTATTCAGGCACTTATGGATCTTGTCCCAAAGCAAGCCTTGGTTAGAAGAAACGGCAAAGAAGAGTTGATTTTGGCAGAGCACCTGAAAGTTGGCGATATTTTTATTGTGAAAGCAGGCGAAGCTATTGCCACTGATGGAGTTATCCATACTGGCTCAGGTTCGATTAATCAAGCAGCAGTGACTGGTGAATCAATGCCAGTGTTTAAAAAAGTGGGAGAACAGGTCTTTGCGGGGACATTAAATGAGGATGGTTTTATTGAAATCGAAGCAACGAAACTCTTTACAGAAAATACCATCTCAAAAATCATTCAAATGGTTGAGGAAGCACAGGAAAGTAAAGGCAAGAGACAGCAGATGGTTGAAAAGTTTGCCCATACCTTTTCCCCAATTGTCTTGGCTATTTCTGTTGCTATGCCATTCGTGCTCCTTTTCTTGGGTTTTCCCCTCACTGACGCACTGAGCCGTGCGATTACCTTTGTAATCGCTGCCTCACCCTGTGCCTTTGCAGTTTCCGTGCCCGTCGCCTTTGCAGCAGCTTTGGGTACCTCTGCCAAAAATGGAGCCTTGATTAAAGGAGGAATCTATTTAGAAGAATTAGCGAATACCAAAGTTATCGCCTTTGATAAAACAGGCACATTAACAACTGGAAAACCGATAGTAACAGATATACTTCCCCTTCATCTAGACGAGAAGAAGCTTATACAAGTTGTAGGAGGCCTTGCAGCCAACTCTTCCCACCCTTTAAGTCGGGCTATCATGGAGAGAATCAAAAAAGAGCATGCAAGCATTCACTCTGCAACAAACTTCTCCACCATGGCAGGAGAGGGAGTCAAGGGTGATATTGATAACGAAACAGTCTATTTGGGAAGTCCACAACTCTTTGAGAGATTGGGTCACAAAGTTACCACGCTGAAAAAATTTATCAAGCTTTCTTCACAGGGGAAAACTGTTGTATTTGCGGGAACAAAAAATATTTTATATGGACTGATAGCCATTGCCGATTCCCCAAGACCAGAGGCTGAATCGACTCTTGAGAAACTGCACCAATTATCCATTAAAACAGTCATGCTTACCGGTGACCATACCATAGTTGGGGAACAGATAGGCAGGTCACTTGGGGTAGACACAATTTTTGCTGAACTCAAACCTG
>CAYGFJ010000309.1:0-2253 GCA_964349115.1 uncultured Francisellaceae bacterium | reverse complement strand
TCGAACTCCCGACCGCCTGGTTCGTAGCCAGGTACTCTATCCAGCTGAGCTACGGGCGCACTGAGCGGTGCATCATAAAGAGGTTCGCCCTGCTTGTCAAATTTTTTTAAATACCCAAAATGCCCAACTAAATTCAACTAAATTCATTGACTTTCAAAAATGAGGGTGGCATCATGCCCGCCTATTTTTGTACTCTTAATGGCATATAAGGACGGTGATTAGAAATGCCAACGATTCGCGTCAAGGAAAATGAATATCTCGACAGCGCAATGCGTCGATTCAAACGGGCCTGTGAAAAAGCAGGAATTTTGTCTGAATTGCGTAGCCGTGAAGCCTATGAAAAGCCCACGACAGAACGCAAACGCATGAAAGCGGCTGCAGTGAAACGCTTCCAAAAAAAGCAATCGGGCCGTGACAGCAACGGACCACGCAACAGAGCGCCTTAAAGCGCTCTTTCTCGAGGGGGTTTATGTCTCAAATACCTCAGCATTTTATACAAGACCTCCTCGCTCGCATCGACATCGTCGATTTGATTCAAGCGCGAGTTCCCATCAAACGCAAAGGTGCCAATTACTTAGGCCTCTGTCCGTTTCATAATGAAAAAAGCCCCTCGTTTACCGTGAGTGCAACAAAACAGTTCTACCACTGTTTCGGCTGCGGCAAACACGACAATGCCATTGGGTTTTTGATGGACTTTGAACATCTTACTTTTGTGGAGTCTGTTGAAGAATTGGCGCGCCAAGCGGGGCTGGAAGTGCCCCAAGACGAAAGCAAACAAGCTCCCATCAATTATGACCCCCTGTTTGCGCTGATGAAAACAGCTGCCCTCTATTATCAGCGCATGCTGCGAGAGCATCCTCACAAGACACGCACTGTTGCGTATTTAAAACAACGGGGTTTGAATGGGCAAACGGCCAAAGCCTTTGGTCTGGGTCTCGCCCCCGATGAATGGGATGGTTTATTGAAAAGCATCAACCCAAGTGAAACAGGCATTTCTCAGCTTTTGGAAGTGGGTCTTTTGTCCCAAAACGAAAAGGGTCGGATCTATGACCGTTTTCGCGATCGCGTCATGTTTCCCATCCACGACAAACGCGGTCGTGTCATCGGCTTTGGCGGCCGAGTCATCGACAAAGGTGAACCCAAATATTTAAACTCGCCCGAGACCCCCCTTTTCCACAAGGGCCGCAATTTATATGGCCTGTATGAGGCCAAGCAAAAACTAAACCCCTTGACCCGCCTCTTGATTGTTGAAGGCTATATGGATGTGGTGATGTTGGCGCAAGCGGGCATCCATTACGCTGTGGCCACCCTGGGAACGGCCACCACAGCGGAACATTTGCGTTTGTTAAAACAAGAGTGCGATGAGCTCTTTTTCTGTTTTGATGGGGACAAAGCCGGTCGTGAAGCCGCCGCCCGCGCCCTCAAAATTTGCCTCCCCTTAATGACAGGCGAACTCGACATCCGCTTTCTTTTTCTGCCTGAAGGTGAAGACCCGGACAGCCTGGTTCAAAAGGAAGGCAAAATCGCTTTTGAGCAACGCCTGCACAAAGAAGCCCTCCCCCTCTTCGATTTTCTACTTCGCAAAATGGACGAAGGCTTAAACCTCAACACTCTGGCTGGCAAAGCACGCTGGATTCTGCGTTTTCAACCGCTCTGGCAAATTTTGCCTGGCGGCCCTTTCCGCACTTTTGTTTTGGACAGTATCGCCCGCCGCTTTGGCCTCTCTGCCCCCCAAATGGAAATCGAACTCGATAAAAAAACCGAAGAGGTCTTTGCGCAAAGCGAGTGTGAACCTTTAAGCCTAGAAGAAAAAGCCTTGGCCCTCTTGATCCAAAACCCACAATTGTCGGCCACTGCAACCACCACTCATCTTTCTCACAGCAAAACCTTGTCAGACTTGATCACCCTCTGCCAAAGCCATGCCCTCCAAACCTGCGGACAGCTCATGGAATTAATGCGCAGCAATGACGACTTTGAATCCATTCATGTACTCGCCGCCCACCCCTATCCCAACTTGATTGAAAACATCGAAGCCGAATGGCGTGACCTGCTCTCCAAAATCGAAAGCTCCCAAAACACCACCTACGACCAACTCCTCGAACTCTCACGAAGCCGTGAATTGACTCAAGAAGAAAAAGAAGCCCTCACATTGTCCTTGCTGAGAAGGACAACTGCTGTATAACTTTGCTCAAATACCTTTAGTTTCTGACGCTTATTGTTAAAATATACCTTTATTTTCTGACGGATAGTAAA
>CAYGFJ010000308.1:0-2258 GCA_964349115.1 uncultured Francisellaceae bacterium | reverse complement strand
CGAGGCTTTTTAAAAAATCTCTCCAATGGACTTCTTGCTCTGAGAGTTTCACTGATACCCCAAGGAACTCTTTGCGTGTTGATAAGCTCATGTTTGCCTCCATTTATGACTAACTCCTTCAATAATTATTAAAGAAGTTCGATTTTATTTGAGGCAACGGTTATGTAATAGTTAGATTTTTAGTGAGGCAATGCGGACACAAAAAAAAGAGAAAAATCGCTCTTTTCTTCGAAAATATATGATGGTTATTTTACAGAGGCTTCTTCAGCGCCTAATGGTTCATGAGGGCGCCCTGCCCATCAACGACAACTATAATTCCCTAGCGACGACAATTTTATGCACTCAATATACAACATATCCTTTATAAATCAAAGTGATGTCACAACTAAATTGACACGATTTACTCAAATTTTACGCGATTCCTATGGCGCTCAGCCTGCCCAAATTATGAAATGATTGGTTGAAATAAAGTCTTTTTGCAAATTCTTTGATTCGCCCTGTAGCCAGGAATGCCAGTTAAATCAAGCTTTTCATGAGTTTTCGTTCAGGCACTAAATAGAGGTTGCGGGGATGTTTGTGCGGGCAGGGAGTTGGATGGTTTGTTCTTGTTTCATAGGCGCTCCTGTTCTCAGAGTGCCCATGATACCATATCTTTTACTGCATTAAATGCAAGTTGGATCAACCTATAGCCGCGCTCTTTTCTAGTTTTTTAATCATCTCATCAACAGCGCTCACAATCAGTTCCGGCTGCCAAAAAGGAATAAAATGTCCGCTTTTCTCTGCGATCACCTGCTGCCCTTGTGTCGATCTAGAGACCAAATCTTTTTGCAGCACATTTTGTTTTTCTGCAAATTTACGCTCGGGTCCAGAGCGCAATCCTGCTGTAATAACAGTTAAAGGCTTATTGAGGCGCGGAATATCTGCAAACGCTGCAAAGATTTTCTTTATATTTGTCTTTGTGAAGATTGTCTTATTATTGACTATTCCATTGCTGACGGATGCTTCTGCATAAATGCGCTGACGCATTTGCACTGGAAGTGTTTTAGGTAGAGGGAATAGTTTTCGCATAAACAATCTTAATACCCCACAGAAAGTAAGAATTCTGAATAAGGTAAGCGCACCAGCTGAAGGGAATGGTACTATTTTAAGCCACTCCTCGTGGGTAGCATCAACTAAGACTATACCTGCCACGTCATCAGGATGTAACTTTGCATAGAGTTGATTGAGCAGCCCTGCATAAGAATGACCAACTAAGATATAGGGTTTGGGCAGATTCAATTTAGCTAATAATTGATAAAGGTCATTGATGCTATTCAAGATCGTATCTGGGCTTGGGTCTTGTTCACTATATCCTAATCCAGCACGATCATAGCTGATGCAATTGGCAGATTTTGCAATTTCAGGCTGAACTAACATCCATGAACTAGAGGTCATCCCACCGCCCGCCTCTAATATAACTGATGGACCCGTTTGAAATGCCTGAGAGCGCAGCACATGCAAGCGATGCGTACCAATATTAATGATCTCACCCATAGGCGGGAGCTTGCGTTGATCGCGTTTGCTAGACACATACTGATACAGCATGCCAAGAACCAATAGCGCCGCAATGCTTTCTATCACTATTGCAAACATTTGCCTTCCCTTTATTGTTAAGTTTGAAGTTGCATTATACAGGGTTAAGCAGTTTTTTGTGCTCAGGAATCGTGAGTTGGTGGCATTTGCAATTTCCGATCAAATCTACATGCTTATCCGAAAAGCACCTGTAACTGAGTTTTTGTGATATTATCCCTGTTGAGGGAGCCATGTCATGAAATATACCCCTTCAACCTGAAGGTGCAAGCCCGAGGGTTTGAAAGTTATCAGTAATTGTACTTCGCAGTCGGGTGGTAATCTGGTTGAAAGTGACGGTGAGGAATTCGTCAATCTTGTCTCTGAACTCCTTGGCAGTCTTGAAGTAATGGTTGTTGGAGACGTATTCATGCATGACTTTCCACAAACGCTCAATAGGATTGAGGTTGGGGCTGTATGCAGGCAAGTAATGTAAGGTGATTCGTGAATTTTGGAGGTAACGCTTAATTTGCTCACTTCTGTGATAGCCCGCCTGGTCGCAAAAGACATGAATACGCGCTGCCATTGGGTAGCTCTCCTCAGTTCTTTTTAAGAAGTCTTCAATAGCATCGCTGTCAATGGTCTTGTAGGTGCTGCAGGGCCACCTCACGAAGAATTCGCTTGACAGCCCTGTTTGGATATAATTTGAG
>CAYGFJ010000307.1:0-2258 GCA_964349115.1 uncultured Francisellaceae bacterium | reverse complement strand
GACAGAACATCAGGGCAGCCTTCCCCAGCAAGATTATAGAAGCCGCGCCATCATTGATGTCATGAAAACCGACGAAGAACGCCACGCCGAAAATGCCAAAGCCCTCGGCGCCGCCCCGCTCACATCTTGGATGAAAACCATGATGAGACTGCAATCGAAAGTGATGACGCGTTTGGCGTATTTTATCTAATGGCTACACCCACACGTGACGCAGCCTGTATGAGTTTTTTATCCAAACTTGCCAAAGGCAATGATTTACGCATAGCCAGCTCCAAGTAAGTGGCGTCATAAACAGTCAACATTTGCTCACGCGCAAGCACTGCAATCGTTTGAAAAGCCTGCTGCATACTGGTGTCATCGACATAAATGGGCAGTTCCATCAAAAGGTTTTTAAATTGCAGTGCATCCGCTATTTTAATTTTTCCAGAACGCTCGCTCATACACAGTACATTGCCAACTTCCAATGCCCATAACGCTGGCACCCATGCAGAAAACTCTGAAAGAGAAGCTTGCAATTCATCCGTATGGGGCGTGGCCTCATCACCAAAAACCCAGGTCAGTGTGACAGAACAGTCTAAAACAAAAGCCGGCTCCAACATCATGCCCTCCCTTCTTCTTTCATGGCCTGAATGTCTTGTAAGCTGACATGACTCACACTCACTTTTTGACGCAAATTCCGCATGGCTGCAATCGTCCTCGAAAAATCAACGGGCTTTTCTAAAGAAAAATAAGGCACCAGCCTAGCCACATTTTTCCTGTGTTTTGTAATGATAATTTGCTCACCCACCATAACCCGCCCCAGCAAATAACTAAAATGTGTTTTCGCCTCAAAAGCGCCAATGTGTTCCATGATTTTCTCCTCTATAAAATAAATCTAGTTGTACGGACTAGTCTAAATTAAATAAACAAAAATAGCCACACAAACATGCTGCTTCCTCAGCTTGCTTTCACTGGGGGCCTTCTTTAAAATGCCTGCTCCTCCCACTTGAGAGCCCAGCTTGATGACCCATGAAAACCCAGCGCCGCTGTCAAAAGCCTTTTTCATCATCTTCATTACCTCGCTCTTGTTTTTCTATGAATTTGCCCTCGGCAATATTTACGATTCTTTTGGGCCTTACATTGGGCCTGCTTTTCACTTAAGTCCTGCAATGCTGGGCTTTGTGGCCAGCTTATATTTTTATACTGACCTCATTTTTCTGATTCCTGCGGGAGTGATCATTGATCGCTATTCCCCACGCATGGTCATTTGTACAGTGTTGCTGATATCATCGACAGGGGTATTGCTCACTGCTTTTGCGCACAATTTGACTACACTGATTCTCTTGCGATTGCTGATGGGGTTTGGGGGCGGGTTTTGCTTGGTGGGCTGCATTCGCATTGCGGTGAACTGGTTTCACTCCCTTTACATGGCCCGCATCAGCGGATTTATTATTACCATGGGCATGCTGGGTGGTTTTTTGGTGCAAACCCCATTAACAGTCTTGATTCACCATATTGGATGGCGTGAGTCTATGTTTGTGTTGGGCTTGATCGGGTATGGATGTATGGCTTTAATTTTTATTGTGGTGCGCGACACCCCAGCGGGTCATGAAGCTGCTTCTGAAAAAAGAAAGGCAGACCACACCAAAACGGGCGCTTATCGTTGCCTCAAGCTCGCTTTGTCTGAAAAGCAAAACTGGTTTTGCGGCCTGTATACCGGCCTCATCAATTTGCCTATTTATATGCTGGGTGCTTTGTGGGGGATCCCTTATTTACGCGATTTTCATCACATGTCCATCACCAATGCTGCAACAATCTCTGGCATGCTGTACATCGGCACGATGATCGGCTCCCCTCTCATGGGCTTCATTTCTGACAAAATGGGTCGCCGTCGCTTGCCTATGCAAATTTCTGCTGTGCTCTCCCTCATTCTCATTTTTGCGATCATTCTACTGCCCAGTCACAGCTTTTGGATTTTGTTGACCCTCTTTTTATTGCTCGGCATCATCACCAGCAGCCAAATCATCAGCTATCCCACCGTTGTGGAAAGCAATCCACGCATTGTGAGTGCCTCAGCCACCTGTGTGATTTCCATGATGTGCATGGGCGGGGGAGCATTGATTCAGCCCCTGTTCGGCTATCTTTTAACTTGGAAAGGGTACCAATTTGCGATGTTCGCCTTGCCCATCGCTTTTGTGATCGCCCTCTTCTTTTCCCTTTTTATTCGTGAAACTTACTGTCAAAACCTGGAGAAATAAACCGTGAGCAAAGTAGAAACC
>CAYGFJ010000306.1:0-2269 GCA_964349115.1 uncultured Francisellaceae bacterium | reverse complement strand
TTCACGGGTTTTAATTTCAGCAGTGCTGGCATTGACACCGACAGACGTCAAAGCGTCCAGGACCATTTTTTTCAAGTCAGCTGATTTATTCCCCATGATTTTAATGGGGAATTGGCAAGGGAATTCAAATAAAGTTTCAAGTTGCTGCTGTGACATGCGCGGGATCCTAGCAGATTCAAGCGGTAGGTGCAATCAATGCATCGGAATAAATTGTTAAATCAGCAGCTTGCTGCGCGGAAAAATCACAGAGCGCTGCGTGAGATAAAGGAAAGGGGCCCGCGATGTAAATATCATATTCACTCAGTATCAAGCCATCATCTAAAACGGCTTGATGGACCAGTCCTTGTCGCCCCGTCCAGTCTTGTTGTGCCTCGGACAGAACAGGCGTCCACGCAAAATCTTTGAAAAAACTGTGCCAGCCTTCAATCGAAGGGAGATCGTAGCGTAAACGAATATCACGCAACCCCCAGTAAAGGCGAATCTTTTTTTGGATTTTCTCCGCCATTAAGCAATCGATCATGCTGTGAATGGGTGCAAACCCGCTGCCCCCAGCAATAAACAAGAGGTCCCGAGGGGAATCAAGTCGCAGATACGCGCTTCCCTCAGGACCGGAAATCAACAAACTGGGCGACGTTTGCAAATGCTGCCAAAAAGCTGTGCCCAGAGGATGTCGATCACAGTGTTGAATATGCAATTCTAAAAATGGCTTGTCTGGGGATGAGGCAATGGAATAAGGATGGTTCGTATTTTCAAAATGGATAAAAAGATATTGCCCTGCGAGAAAGTCAAAAGGTTTTTCCAGGCGAAGCGCCAATATTTCATCAGACAAGCAAGCGCGCCCCAAAATTTTGCTTGAATTCAAGCTAATAACTCCAATCCAAGAGCACCTTTCCACATTCCCCCGATTTCACCAAAGCAAAGGCTTTTTCAAAGTCGGTATAGTGAAACTGATGCGTCAGGACAGGCGTCAAATCCAAGCCACTTTGAATAAGGGACACCATCTTGTACCAGGTTTCAAACATCTCGCGACCATAAATGCCTTTGAGGGTGAGGCCTTTGAAAATGAGATGATCCCAGTTTATTTTGACGGGCGTACTCGACAAGCCCAGCATCGCAACGCGTCCACCGTGATTCATGGTGGCCAACATGGATGAAATGGCTGTTTCAAATCCTGACATTTCCAAGCCGACATCAAAGCCTTCGGTCATACCTAATTCGGCTTCTGTCTTTTTGAGGAGGGCCACCGTGTCGTCAACCGTTTTGCAGTCTTTGACATTGAGGGTCACTGTCGCTCCCATTTTTTTGGCCACATTGAGGCGATAGTCATTGACGTCTGTCACGACGACAAAGCGTGCACCCACATGTTTTGCAATGGCGGCAGCCATCATGCCGATGGGGCCTGCGCCTGTGATCAGGACATCCTCGCCTGTTAAATCAAAGGACAAAGTGGTGTGGACTGCATTGCCAAATGGGTCAAAGAAGGCGGCGATGTCATCAGGAATATTGGCGGGCAATTTAAAGGTGTTGTAAGCCGGCAGCGCCAAATATTCCGCAAAACACCCGGGGCGATTGACGCCCAAACCAATCGTGTTGCGACATAAATGCGTGCGACCCCCTCGGCAATTGCGGCAATATCCGCAGGTGATGTGGCCTTCGCCGGACACGCGATCTCCGATCGAAAACCCTTTGACATGGTCTCCAATTTCAAGGATTTCCCCCACAAACTCGTGGCCCACATGCATGGGGACGGGGATGGTTTTTTGTGCCCATTCATCCCATTTGTAAATATGGAGATCCGTCCCGCAAATGGCGGTTTTTTTGATTTTAATCAAGACCTCATTGTCATTGAAAGTGGGGATGCGCTCTTTGGTCAGAGTCAAACCTGGCTCGGGCTTTAATTTCGCGAGGACATTCATTTCTTGCATGGGTTTCTCCATTAAATAATCTTGAGCGCTTTGCCCGCTGTGATAAACGCAGCAATTGCCTTTTCAATCTGCAGAGGGGTGTGTTTGGCAGACATTTGCGTCCGAATCCGCGCTTTGCCTTTGGGCACAACGGGATAGGAAAATGCAATCACATAAATGCCTTCTTTCAGCAGTGCGTCAGCCATTTGAACTGCAAGCTTTTCATCATAAAGCATGACGGGAACAATGGCGTGCTCGCCGGGCACCAAATCAAACCCCGCAGCAGACAATCCTTCTCTAAATTGTTGTTGGTTGCGAAGAAGCTGTTCACGTAAATCATGGGCAGCCTTCACTTTTTCTAACAC
>CAYGFJ010000305.1:0-2286 GCA_964349115.1 uncultured Francisellaceae bacterium | reverse complement strand
GATCATAGGCCATGCCTGCTTTCAAATGTTCGGTTACAGTTTTAGAGGTGGCATAGAGCATGCGGGAGTAATAATCCCATTGGCGTGAACATTGCACTTCAATGATGATCCGCTTCAACCAGCAAATCCACACGATTGAATTTGTCCTCAGCAGTGATTTTGTTGCTTTCAGATTCCAAAACACTTTCGATGCGAATGTCGCGTTTCAGCAGCTCTGATAAAAATCCTTCCAAGATATCAAAATTGGCTTTGTTGCGAAGGAGATATTTGATGGCCCAGTCGAAACGAACTAAGGTTGTATTGGCCATTTGGGCCATCCCGCATTCATAGAAATAGAAGGCAGCATCTTACAGAAGTGTCGAGTTTTGTGCAAGCCCCTGGACCAGGTATCCACATTAAGATTGCCCGCAATTCGCATATATGCGCTGTCATTTCAAATTATGTGCCTGATGCTGGAGGCGATTCTTCTCTTGTTATTTTTGCAGTATCTTCACTAGGAGTCTGTCGCCCAGTTTCTTACCTCAAATTTTCGGGAATTATAATTGTCGCTCATCAAAGGCGTTTGATCAGGGGGAGGGTGATTGGGGGAAGGGTGAAATTTTAAAAGAATAGCTTGCTTTATTCGTCATAGTTTGAAATACTTATAAAGTGACGAATAAGACAATGAGACATAATGAAAATAATAGGTAGAGAAAAAGAGGCTGCTATTTTAGACCAAATATACGCTTCTGAAAAACCAGAATTTTTAGCTTTATATGGCCGTAGAAGAGTTGGGAAAACATTTTTAGTTAAACAATTCTTTAACGCAAAAAAAGGGGTGTTTTTTAGCATTAGCGGCACTAAAGATGCAGCGCTGGCGGAGCAGCTCGCCCACTTCATGGGTCAGGTCAGCCAAGTTTTTTATCATGGGACTAAATTGGCAACAGTTCGTAATTGGGATGAAGCCTTTGCTGAACTGACCACAGCGCTAAAGAGCGCTCCAGCTCGTAGTAAAATCGTTCTCTTCTTTGACGAATTACCCTGGATGGCCACACCTAAATCAAAGCTGCTTCAAAGCCTTGACTATTATTGGAATCAACACTGGTCAGATAATAAAAAAATTAAACTGATTATCTGTGGCTCTTCAGCTTCTTGGATTATTAATAAAGTCCTTAAAAATCGGGGAGGACTACATAATCGCGTCACTGAAAAGATTCACTTAACCCCTTTGAAGCTTGCAGAAACCAAAAAGTTTTTAAGCGCTTCTGGAGTAAAACTGAATGATACTCAGCTTGCTCTACTCTATATGGTCATAGGAGGGGTGCCGTTTTATCTTTCTAAAATCCCCAAAAATCTATCCGCAACACAGATCATTGAAAAATTGGCTTTTTCCAAAAACAGCTTTTTGTTGGAGGAATTCGACAATCTTTTTGCTTCACTATTTGATGTGGAAGATCCTTTTTATATGCAAGCCATTCGTTTCATTGCAGGACGTCGGGAGGGAATTGGAAAACGCGAACTTTTAATCCAAATCGGCACGGCGGCAATGGGTGGAGCAGGATTTAAAAAATTGCAAGAATTGGAAGATGTAGGATTCATCAAAAGTTTTAAACCTTCATTCCATCAAAAAAAGGGCATCTATTATCGGGTTATTGATGAATACCTCTTATTTTATCTCAAGTGGATTGACCCTTTGCGGCAAACGCTGGAGGAAGACGCATTAGAATCAGGCCATTGGGAAATGATACAGGGGACGCCAGAATGGTATAACTGGTTGGGATATGCTTTTGAAGCTTTATGTTATAAGCATATCGCGGAGATTAGAAAAGCGTTACACATTAGTCCTACATCCATTGCTAACTCATGGCGCTATATGCCTAGCAAGAAATCAAAAAACCAAGGGGCGCAAATCGATTTACTCTTTGACCGCAAAGATGACGCGATTACGATATGTGAAATCAAGTATACAAAAGAGCCTTTTATTCTAACGAAAGAGTATGCCCAGGTTTTGGAACGAAAAATACGCATATTCAAAGAAAGAACCCGTACGAAAAAGCAGATTTTTTTAGCCATGATTGCTGCGAATGGGTTGAAAAAGAATACGTATGTTGATGGGTTTATTTCAGGAGTTGCGACATTAAAAGATTTAAATTAACCAGATTAGGCTCTTAAAGCATAATGGCTCAGCCTCTATTTTATCCAAAATATTCTCTGCTAATCCCTTACGTCGTTTTATATTTTTTCCAGTTTTTGGAATGGCTGTTAACTCAGCTAATTGTGTTTGTACTTCAGCCCATAAAGTTGCTA
>CAYGFJ010000304.1:0-2287 GCA_964349115.1 uncultured Francisellaceae bacterium | reverse complement strand
CTGCTGATCGGTTGGTACCGAGGGTTTGCAGTCGAAATGATGGCGATGGCAAAAGGCAAGGACATATTGACGTTTAATACGATTGAAGACTTCGAGGAAGCTTTGGAGGAGGTGGATCCCTCAACGCCGATTTATATTGACTCAGAGTTGGGGAATGGGGTCAAAGGTGAACAATACGCGGAGGAACTGTTCAAACGTGGGTTTCATGAACTGTATCTCGCCACCGGCCATGATGCAGATCACTTCGGTGATCTGCCCTGGATCAAAGGGATTGTGGGCAAAGACCCTGTATTTTAGTATTTTTAACAATGAGGAGAGCATTGATGTCTACAAATCATGATTTCAATTCAACATTTGGGGGGATGAAGCTTCAAGTTGAAGCGCTTCAAACAAATATGCCGACGCTCTTGGAAGCTTATCGTTATGCCGTTGATAAGGGGTTTGATGCACCGACGCTGTCGCCTCGTCACGTTGAGCTGATTGGCAACATTGGGAGCCATTTGAATGAGGGACTTGAAAAGGTCAAAAAACTAGTGAATGATTTAACAACAAAAAAATAGCAAGGAGTGGCCGTCATGAATCTGATTCGTCCTTATGGATTTTATTATCCGACACAGGTGTTTTGCGTTGATGATGACCGAGGGTTTCTGGAGGGTTTGGAGCTTGCATTAAGGCCCCATTTTCCTGTGAAAACTGCACTCAATTCTGTCAGTGTTTTTGAATACTTCAAACGTGCCCCCTTCCCCGAAGACACATTGATCGAACGCATTGCCGATGAAGAGCTGGACTTGGAGTTTGACTGCCCTTTAAACCTCAGGATTTCAAAAATCATTGACAAAGCATCTGATAAAAAACGCCACGATGAATTTAGTGTGCTCATTGTCGATCATTCCATGCCGGAGATGACGGGCTTTGCGCTGTGTGAAGCATTGGTCAATCATCCCATCAAGAAGATCATGCTGACGGGGGAGCAGGATCACAAGCTTGCTGCCACAGCCTTTAACAAAGGCTTGATTGATTATTTCATCCCAAAAGACCAGCCTAACTTAACAGAGCATCTGATAGGGATCATCGCCTTATTGCAGCAGCGCTATTTTGAAGAAAAAACGGGGTTTGTCATTAAAGTGGCTCGCAATTTACAAGGGTCTTTTTTGGAATCTCGCTTTTTCCTTCCAAAATTCAATGCATTTTTAGTTCGATACAAAATTGTTGAATTCTATCTTTTGGATGTGACAGGCAGCTTTTTGGGCCTGGATGCTGAGGGCAATCCATATTGGTTTTTGGTGCGATCAGAAGCGCAGATGCTCGACTTGGTAGATCTTGCACAGGGTGCTGATGATTGCTCACCAGAGCTCTTCCGCTCATTGAAAAATCGGGAAAGGCTGGTCTATTTTTTAACAGAAGCGCAACGGAATTTAGGGCTGAATCAATGGCTCCAGTTGGCGCATCCGGTGCATGGACGGCATGAAGAATTTTATGTCGCATGGGTGGAGGGGCCAATCAGTGGGTTTTAGGTCTTGGTATAAGGCGTTCTGTGCCATAAAACACGCGCTGCGGCATGAATCTTAATATTTGAAAGCGCAGAATGGGGTGAGCCTGCAGCGATGTTTGTTGCAATCAACATAAATCGATTGAGATGGTTTGGATCTTGATGCACTTGCCGCAAAAGGGTTGTTCCCTCTTTTAAGACCACAATGGCAATTTTACCAATCAGGCTTGCAAAGTCAGTGGTTTTAACGCCAGCAACGATATCCCCAGGTTCAAACTGGGGCAGCATGCTTTCATCTCTGACCAAGAAATCCAGGGAGCGGGCATAGTGAGTACGAAAGAGTTGCACTTCTTCTGCAATGAACTTGTTTTGTTTTGCTTGATCTGGGGTCAATTCGGTTTCAATCAAAGCGACCTCAGCAGGCGTGTGAGTTGCTGGGGGAGCAAATTCTGGAGAGGGGCCAATTTCATATAAAAGCCAATCTGGCGAACAGAGCACTCCTGCTTCCAGCAATCTTAGACTGACTCGTTTGGCACCTGTTTCTGAAAGCCCGCCAAACCGCCCCAACTCCCAGCCTCGTAGCGTATTGTAATTAAGCCCCTCTTGCTCACAGAGTTCTTGTCGAGACAGATTAGAGAGGCCACGTACTCGGCGTAATCGCTCAGCACGTGCAGCAGGGGTTGATTTGGGTTCAGTCATGCGAGGTTTTACTCCGGTATAAACGCGCTGTGAATTCTAGTATGAATGCGTAATAGATGCAACAAATGCAATTTTTTACGCACCAGAAACACTTAAAAA
>CAYGFJ010000303.1:0-2291 GCA_964349115.1 uncultured Francisellaceae bacterium | reverse complement strand
TGTTTGTGCTTTAAAAGCACCTGCATTCGGAGTGGCCTGGATTCCCGCTTTCGCGGGAATGACAGAGAGTCTGGGGATGACAATTCTGAGGGGAGCTCAAAATATTCATTAAACAAAGGCCAAAGCGTGTGAAGCTGCTTCAACTGTAAAATGGGCTTGGGGTCAATCCCATGGGCCTGAAAGTCTTCCATCGCAAAATACAGATGCTGCCGTCCCAAAAACGTCTTAAAGTGAATCAAATGCCGAAGGACTTCATCGCGAATTCCCAGAAGATGACGTGCTTGGGTCTCTTCACGACTCTCTCTCATAGGAGAGGGCCAAATTAAATCAAATTTAATCCCCCCTAAGTGCTGATAATGCTGAAACAGCTCCGATCGCGTTTCAAAAATATGGGTCTTCAAACTCAAAGCATTGGCTTCAACCAGGGCCAGCATTGCTGTTTGCGACAGCGAACTTTGCCAAGGCATCAAGCTTTGTAAGATGGGATGACTCGCCTCCCCTTTAAAAAACCGTTCAATGTCTTCATGCCACCAGACCAGCTTTTTCTCTGCGACGGACACTTCTCTGTATTCCTCCGCTGTGCGATTGAGTTCCCTCGCCAGCGCTGCAATCCCAAGATACCGCCCACGCAGCGCGGGGGGCAATTTTCGCAGAGTGTAGTAAAGATCGGAGCCGGGTGGGGCGTAGGGCGTTAGCTCCACTTAAGATGCTCGATAGGTTGAGGTGGTGTGATTTTATGGAAGACTCCTGGGTGATGCAAGGCGGTCTCATTGCTGTGAGGTCAATGTAAGGGCTGGCAGGCCAGGAAAGACTGTGATATACCTTAAAACTTGAATTAACTTGAAGGGGGGATGCATGAATTTTCCGTGGATATTACTTTGTTTTGTCTTTTTGGCATTGACCATGGCGGTGGCGTGGTGGGGAAAGCGACGGACGTCGATTGTACTATTTTGCATTTTTTTAGTTCTGGCGTCTTTGGTGTTTTGGCATCACGTCAGCGATTCCATTAACATTCAGCTGTAAGGGGAGACGAGATGAAAAAGTTGAAAGCGCAACAGGTGATTGCGGGGTCCAAGTTTTTAAGTGCGATGGATTTGCTGGGGATTGCTCTCATTTTGAGTGTGGCATCCTTTATGCAATTTGCTTATGGAGAACTACCCTGTCCCTTGTGTTTGCTGCAACGGCTGGGGATGACGGCCATCGGTTTTGGGTTTTTGCTGAATGTGCGGTATCACGTGAGGACATCGCATTATGCCCTGTCTCTGTTGGCTGCAGTCTTCACCGCCTTTGTGGCGATGCGACAAGTGTTGCTGCATATTGTTCCAGGGACAGGCTCCTATGGTTCAGCTATTTTCGGTCTGCACATGTATACCTGGGTGTTTGTGATGAGCATTGTCGCCATTATTTATATCGCGATGGTGATGAGTGGGCCAGCGCAATATGTTTTGTCCAACACCCATAAAGAGGATCGGGATGAACTTCGCGCCCCTTGGGCCAAACACTTTGCCCATTTCGCCTTCGTGGTGTTTTTTGCAATGACTCTGTTTAACATTGTCTCAATAGTCCATGAATGTGGATTTCAGGAATGCCCAGACAATCCTGTGGGGAATGTGATTTAATGATTTCTGTCATTAAGAAAATAATTTAAGTGGCCTACAGTTTCCGTTTTTTAGATGGAGGGGCATGATGGCAGGAACAGGGGATGGAGCAGGGGAGCGCAGCGCACTGTTGCCCAGGCCTTCTCGTTTAACGCCCTGTTTAAAGCAATCCAAATCTTGTGGGAGATTTGTTTATGAAAACTGTGCCATCACCATTTCGCTTGCTTCACTGCTTGTCACAGCCGCATTGGTTGCATTGGCTTATGGGGTGAAAATGAGCCATCAGGATTCTGAAGACTCTCGTTCGATGCAAGTTTTTTTATATGCAATTCTTGGGGTTTCATTGCTTGGGCTAGTCGCAGCGATACGAGCTCATGCAACAGCATATGCTGCTGAAGCTCATGAGGTTGCTACTGTTTTTCAAGGGCGTGTGCCGGGCCTGTATCAGGTCCGATCAGCTCCAGCAAGACTGGGTGAAAATATTCATCCTGCTTAAAATAAAAAACACTAAATCGCTAGACATAAATATAATTATAGTGTAAGCTTGGTCTGTCATCAAAAATAAAAAAATTGAGGGGGCCTGTGATGAAAGCCAAACATAAAAAAGAGCAGTCTCGCGTTAAAATAATATTCTGTGCCTTGGTTCTGGCTTGGGTCATTGGGATCTATTTTTTTTCACCAGTGATTCAGTCG
>CAYGFJ010000302.1:0-2300 GCA_964349115.1 uncultured Francisellaceae bacterium | reverse complement strand
TCGCAATATTCTGTTTATTTGCGGCGGCGCGTTTGAAGGTTTGGACAAAATCATTCGCCATCGAACTGAAAAAACAGGCATCGGCTTTGAAGCAGACATTCAAAGCACCAAAGATCGCCACTCCGTCCAGGCCCTGCTTAAAAAGGTGGAGCCTGAGGATTTGATTAAATTTGGCCTGATTCCTGAATTTGTTGGCCGGATGCCGATTTTGGCCACCTTGGATGAGCTCGACAAACCCGCTTTGATCCGCATTTTGAAAGAACCTAAAAACGCCTTAGTGAAACAATACCAACGTCTGTTTGACATGGAAGAGGTTGACCTCGAATTTACAGAAGACGCCATTTCCCTGATTGCAGAAAAGGCCTATGAGCGTAAAACAGGGGCCCGTGGTTTGCGTTCGATTCTGGAACAAATTTTGCTAGACACCATGTTTCATTTGCCTGGCGACACAGAAGTCACACGGGTGCTTGTCGATGAAGATGTTGTAAAAGGAACAAAACAACCGATCCAGCTTAAATTGAAGGCCGCATAAATGGAAACCAATATAACGCCAAAATACACTTTCACCGAAAACATGCAGTATCCCATCCTACCTTTGCGCGATGTGGTCGTGTATCCATACATGGTGATCCCCCTGTTTGTGGGGCGTGAAAAATCTGTGATGGCTTTGGAAGCTGCGATGAAACGGGATCAGAAGATTTTGGTTGTTGCGCAAAAAGAGTCAGCAGAAGAATATCCAAAATCCGAAGATGTGTATCGCGTTGGGACGCTGGTCAGTATTCTGCAGTTGTTGAAATTGCCGGACGGAACCGTCAAAGTATTGGTTGAAGGGATTGATCGCGCTGAGGTGATGGAATACACCTCTCAGTTTCCTTTTTATGAAGGACGCCTGCAGTTTATCCAAGACAAATCAAAAATGCCTCCCCATGATTTGGAGGCCTTGATTCGTTCTCTTGTCAATGAGTTTGACCAATATGTGAAGTTTAACAAAAAAATTCCGCCTGAGATGATCAATTCTCTGGCGAGCATCGACAACCCGTCACGCCTGGTCGACACCATCGCAGCCCACATGATCATGAAATTGGAAGAACGTCAACACGTTTTGGAAGAAACCAGTATCGAAAAACGGATTGAACTTTTACTGGAATTCATGGAACAAGAAATTGATATCATGCAGATTGAGAAGCGTATTCGCTCACGCGTCAAAAAGCAGATGGAGAAGAATCAGCGGGAGTATTTCCTTCACGAGCAAATGAAGGCCATTCAAAAAGAATTGGGTGATTTGGGCGACCAAAGTGCGAATACACATGAGGTGCTGGAAGCAAAAATTAATGCAGCGGGCATGCCCAAAGAAGTAGAAGACAAAGCGATGGGTGAGCTTCGGAAGCTGAAATCCATGGGGCCCATGTCTGCAGAGGCCACTGTGTGTCGCAACTATATTGAGTGTTTAACAAGTGTTCCCTGGAGCAAAGCCACCAAGATTCGACACAATTTGGTTCATGCGGAGAAAATTTTAAATGAAGACCATTTTGGCCTGGAGAAAGTGAAAGAACGGATTTTAGAATACCTTGCCGTTCAACAGCGCACGCACAAAATGAAAGGGCCGATCCTCTGTTTGGTTGGACCTCCAGGGGTAGGCAAGACCTCTTTGGGTGCATCCATTGCCAGAGCGACGGGTCGTGAATATGCGCGTATCGCTTTAGGCGGTGTACGGGATGAGGCCGAAATTCGCGGACACCGCAGAACCTACATTGGCTCCCTGCCTGGGCGAATCATTCAAAAGATCATGAAAGTGAAAGTCAACAATCCTTTGTTGCTCTTGGATGAAATCGACAAAATGGCCATGGATTATCGGGGAGATCCTGCATCTGCTTTGTTGGAAGTATTGGATCCTGAACAAAACAAAGCTTTTGTCGATCACTATCTCGAAGTGGATTACGATCTTTCCAATGTTTTGTTTATCGCAACTGCTAATTCCATGGATATTCCCTCTGCCTTGCTGGATCGGATGGAAGTCATTCGGATTCCAGGCTATACGGAAGATGAAAAGCTCAATATCGCCATGAAATACCTCCTGCCCAAACATATTGAAGGTGCGGGACTTAAAAAGACAGAAGTCAGCATTAAAAAAGAAGTGATTCTTGAAATCATTCGCTATTACACGCGTGAAGCCGGCGTGCGGAGTCTGGAGCGGGAAATCGCAAAACTTTGCCGCAAATCTGTAAAAGCCATCATGACCAGCAAAAATCAGGTGAAAAAAGTGAAGGTGAGCCTTACAAATCTAGAAGATTACTTGGGCG
>CAYGFJ010000301.1:0-2310 GCA_964349115.1 uncultured Francisellaceae bacterium | reverse complement strand
ATTATGTCCTCAGGGTATTATCTTCCACAGGCCGTGATGTCTCTTGAGCAGAATCCTGAGTATTTCGATGTCAGCTCACTTCAGGCTAAAACTTATGTGCGCTTGTATGGATTATTGAATGCCCATGTGACGGAAACTGAACGTATGGAAGATTGTTTTGAAAAGGCTGTTCTGCGGTGCCTAAGCGGGGGCGGCGTTCCAGAGACACAAATAAAATACATGATTGGAGCCCATACAGCCGAGCTATTAACCCCATTTCCCGGCAGCATTTTATCTTCCTTGAAAACCCGACTTAGCTTGCCGCAGACTTTGACTTTTAGCTCGCATATGAATAAGTGCTGTTCGATTTTTCTTGTTTTTGACTTGCTGTCCCATGTCTTGAAAGAGGGGGAATATGCTTTGGTTTTGGCGGGAGAAGCGGCTTTTACAAAAAGCTTTCGGCATGTCCCCAATACAACGCTAATTGGTGATGGCTATGCCGCATTTTTACTGGGGCGTAATACACAGGGTCCGGCATTCAAAGCCATTCAAGTGAATCTTTATGGGGAGTATGTGGATGGTTTGTGGATGAGCGCTAAGTCAGCCTTTCAGTTTGAGCAGAATTACTTTATTCTACTTGAGAAAGTCATTCGGGATGCCGCAGAAAAAGCAGCCATTGGCTTAGATCAGCTCAAGTGGATCATTCCTCACAATGTAAGTCTCCGGACCTGGAAACATGCGGCCAAAGTATTGTCTTTTCCTCAGGATCGCATTTATCTTGAAAACGTTAAACGCACCGCGCACTGTTTTGGGTCAGACATTATGATGAACTATTCAGACCTGATAAAAGCAGGGTTGCTGGAATCAGGCGACTATTGCATGATGGTGTCTGTGGGCATTGGAGCAATCTTTGGTGCAGTGGTACTGCAATGCTGATGCCATTGAATAAGACAGAACAAACCCTGGCTTCGCCTTTTGTTTCCCAAATGTTGTTGAATCCAGAGGCCCCTGCACTGAAAGTAGAGGGCGATGTTTATAGCTATCGCGAGCTTTTCCTCAAGGCCTATAAAGTAACGGATATTCTGAAACAAATAGAAGATGAGCGCATTCTGCTTCTCGTAAACCGTGACATCAATGGGTTTTCAGCGATTTTAGCTTGTCTTTTTGCTGGCAAAACTTATGTTCCCATTGCGTCTGATATGACGACCCACTGGCAGGCCAGTATTTGTGGGCAAAGTGTGGCAGAAACACTTATTGTGGATGTGAATTATTTGGCGCTTTTTGCACGTTTGGTTCATGCAGGCGTTTATTTTAAAAATGTCATTCTTTTAAAAAATGGGCCTTCTGCTCATACAACGCATCACTTTGCAGCACTGTTAAAAAATTACACACTCTGGCATCCCGCGGAGGGACTTCCCACTGGGCCTTTTCAGTTTGCTAGGCGTTTTGATAATCCATATGCCTATCTATTATATACCTCAGGGTCAACGGGTGTACCGAAGGGAGTTCTAATTTCTCATGTTAATGCGTTGGCCTACGTTGAGAACATTTTGGCACGCTGTGCAATTCAAAAAGGGGCCCATTTTTCACAGCTGGCGAGTCTTAGTTTTGATTTCTCCATCCATGAAATTTTTGTACCTTGGGCGGCAGGGGCCTGCGTTTGTCCTTACTTGGCTGGAAATTACCATGGATTGCCGGGATATATTAAACGGCTTGGTATTACGCATTGGGCTTCAGTACCTTCGACCATCATGGGGGTGCATGCCTTATTACAACATCGCGAAGCGTGTTTCCCTGCGCTGCAATATAGTCTGTTTTGTGGAGAAGCGCTCACTGCCAAAATTGCTCATTTTTGGCATAAAGTGGCCCCAGAGAGTGTGATTGACAATGTATACGGCCCAACAGAAGCGACTGTTGCTTGCATGGGCTTTGTTTGCCATGAAGTGGGTGAGCTATGTATTGCAGGGACTCAAGTAGCAGATGGATACTGGCGTGACCTAGTGCTTACAGCCCAGCGATTTGTGAAGTTAGATGCCTCGCCTTTGCACTGGTATAAAACGGGTGATTTGGCAGCCCTGGACCCTTTCCTTGGCTTTATTTATCATGGCCGCGTCGATGATCAGCTTCAAATTCGTGGTCATCGTGTTGAGCGTCAAGAAATTGAAATCAAAATCGCAGAAGTTTTGAATATTGAAAGAGTAGCAGTGATTCCAAAGTATTTTCGAGACAAAAAGCTTGTTCAGGGAGTGGTTGCTTTTGCAGAGACGAGTCCTGTTAGCGATATTGATGCAGTTTTTTTGCAATTGCGAGAAAGCTTGCCTGCACACATGG
>CAYGFJ010000300.1:0-2313 GCA_964349115.1 uncultured Francisellaceae bacterium | reverse complement strand
GCTGATATTATATTTTTGGGCACTATTGAAGTCGACTATGTGGCCATCTCTTTCCCCCGCGATGCAGAGGACATCAAAGAAGCCCGCCGCCTCTTGGAAAAGCAGGCAGCAAAGCCGCCATTATCGCCAAGATTGAACGCACCGAAGCCGTTGACAAAATCATTGAAATCATCAATGTCTCAGACGGCGTCATGGTCGCCCGGGGCGATTTGGCAGTGGAAATTGGTGAAGAATACGTGCCTGGGGTGCAAAAGAATATCATTCAACAAGCCCGCACCTTCGACAAACTGGTGATTACCGCCACCCAAATGATGGAATCAATGATTGAATCATCCACCCCCACTCGGGCAGAAGTCTCAGATGTGGCCAATGCGGTTTTGGATGGAACCGATGCTGTCATGCTGTCTGCTGAAACAGCAGCGGGCAAATTCCCTGTCAAAGTTATTAAAGAAATGGATAAAATTTGCCGCGCAGCAGAGCAGCATCCTTCCACCCGCATTTCAAAGCATCGGGTGGAATGTCACTTTAATCGTGTGGACGAAGCCATCGCAATGGCAGCCATGTATGCCGCCAATCACTTGAATGTCCGTGCGATTGTGGCCATGACTGAATCTGGCGCAACCCCCTTATGGATGTCGCGCATCAGCTCGGCATTGCCCATTTATGCCCTGACCTCCAACACCTCAACCATGGGAAAAATGACGCTTTATCGCGGTGTTGAACCCATGCCCTTTCACCCGCGTCAACATGCACCCGAGCAAGTCAATGATGCAGCCTTGCACTTGCTGGTGAAGAAGCAATTGGTCAACCAAGGGGATTTGGTTCTCTTAACCTTTGGGGATCATGTGGGATTGCATGGGGGCACCAATCAAATCAAAATTGTTGAAGTCGGCACTGTACAATGAAATCCTCAGCCTTAAAAACCGCCCTGCTCTCGATGGTGACCACGGCGCTTGATTACTACGACTTCATTATCTACATCATGTTGACACCCTTTTTGGCAGCGGTGTTTTTTGCAAATCAAACCCCTTTTGTCCAGTATGCAAGCACCCTTGCTATTTTTGCTGCAGGCTATCTCGCACGGCCCATTGGGGGGCTTTTCTTTAGTCATTTTGCTGACCGATATGGGCGTAAAAAAGTGTTTTTGGCAAGCATCCTCTTGATGGCGTTTTCCACCTTTTCGATTGGACTCTTGCCCAGCGCGGAGGTTTGGGGCATCGCGAGCCCCATTTTGCTTCTCTCTTGCCGTATTCTGCAGGGCCTTGCCCAAGGCTCAGAAATGCCTGGGGCCATTACTTTTGTGGCCGAGCACGCCCCTCCTCAACATCGCGCCCTCTTTGTCTCAATCACCATTGCAGGCGCAGGCATCGGCTCCACACTGGCCTCAGGCATCAACAGTGTGCTCACCAACAGCATGAGCACAGGCTTCTTGCATCAGGATGGTTGGCGCATTCCATTTTTGCTGGGTGGCCTCTTGGCCTTGGCTGGGTTTTTGATTCGTAAAAAAACAACAGAACCCATGCTGTTTTTAGAGAACACAGACCAAAAAACACTGCCCATCTGGCACGCTTTAAAACATCACAAAGTCAGCTTACTGCGTGGCATTGGCCTCATTTTCTTGCCAGGCTCCATGATTCTATTTGCGCTCTTCCTGCCCTCTTTTTTGCTTCTCCATTTCGCCTACCCTCTGCGTTTAAGTTACAGTATTTTAACAGCCAGTTTTCTTTGGTCTTCACTTTGTATCATCGTGGGCGGATGGCTTTCAGACCGATTCGGCCCTCGTCGTATTCTGACCCTTTTAGTGATCCTCACCTTGATCGTCTTGATGCCTTTGTTTGGCCTCTTGCATCACGGCACTGAAGCCATTTTATGGACCTTCTTCTTCAGCTTTGAAGCTTTGATTGGCCTGATGTCAGGGGCTTACCCCTCCCTCCTCGCAGATTTTTTTCCCACATCCATCCGCATGACTGGTGTTGCCATGAGTTACAACCTGGCCTACCTGATGGTAGGCTTCATTCCCCTCCTTGCCCTCTATGTGGTGAACCGTAGCCACACACCAATGGCAGCAAGTTTCTTATTGATTGGAATGGGAATCGTGAGCCTACTCAGTCTTATTCATCGCAGTTAGCTGAAGCTTTTTATTGAGACAATAAAAGCTGAGCCAGCATCAATTCTGGATTTAAGGCGACTTGTTTTTGAAGGAGTTGCTTTTTTTCGATGAGAAAATCGTAGCGGTGGTGAAGGTCCATAAGGGTCTTGCTTTTGGTGTGCTCACTGATTTGGACATGTAAATCAGGAAAATGGAGATTAGCA
>CAYGFJ010000299.1:0-2313 GCA_964349115.1 uncultured Francisellaceae bacterium | reverse complement strand
CATGTTTTATCTCCTATTTTTGTGATGTGAATCGTGCTAAAAATATTGACATTGAGTCGCCACTCTGATATTAAGTAAGTCATGTATTTCATAGTGTTGAGGGTGTTATGCAAAAAGGAAAAATCATCGCACTGACCATCAAAGGTTTGATCGCTTTTGCAATTTCTCTTGATGTTTCCATCACGAGTGCATGGGGTGTTTGGGATGTGTTCTTTTTTAACATCCTGATCATGACAGCCGTCATTTTTGCTGTACTTGCCATATATCCTTTCAAAGCGCTCTTTCAAAATATAAAAAACTCTGCCTGCCAAAACGGTGGGGAATACAGAAAAAATCATGCGCATGAAATGGGAAAGAGACAAACTGCTTTTATGTGTGATACCGTTAATAATCCAGCCTTTCACAGCATGTCTGGAAACATTTATCATAGAAACTATTAACCGCAGCATTACTGGTTGCCTCCTGTATTAGGATTTTTGTAATCTTTGTTTTGTGCAATCTCCTCTTGTCTCTCGCTTGTACTGCCACCTAAAACATCAGCCCCCGCGGAAACCACATGATCCCTTAGATTATGTAAAGCGCCTTTGTTGGCATTGTCACTCATCTTCTGTTGGTTGGAATCCACCGTACCTTGCACGATTTGATCTTGCTGATTGATATGGGACGCACCTTGGCTGACTTGTTGACTAGAGCCACTCACCTGCCCTTTGGCGCTCGATTCCACCGACTGATAGCTTGGGGTGTTGCCCATGGGCTGATAGCCTGAAGAGAGAGCACTACTGCCAGAACCACTCGCGATTGCAGACCCGCTTTGTTGCAAGCCTGCTGAACTTGCAGCGAAACCTGCGTTCACACTGCTGGCGCCAGTGCCAACAGTTTCACTGATATTTGAATACGTGCTCAAAGAGGAAAGAACGCTAGTCTCAATGACGTTTTTAGCAAAACTATCTCGAATGATGCGCTGATTGGCCGTGGGATTGGTTGCGGTGACTGCGTTCAAGACTGAGGCATCCCCTGAGCTTCTGGCCTGATCTAAAATGGTGTTATTGATGCTTTCATCATTCAGTGAGAAACCGGACGATTGCGATACATCGTAGGCATGCTGCATACTTTGGGCGTCTTGCAGTGCTGCGGTATGCTGCTCACCCAGTTGGTTCATCTTGCTCCAGTTGGACTGGATGTCGTTAATCAGCTGATGGGCTTTGCTGTTGTTCAATTCGCTATGGGTGCTGGTCGCGGCCTGATGCAGATTCGAAATGTCTTGATTAATCGATTGTCGATAATCAGCGCCCTGATTCGAATGGTCAGACAAGGTTGCGCCTGTTTGATCATTGGAAATCGACGTGGCTCCTGCACCCACTGAAGCCTCAGCCTCTGCACCCAAACCAGCGCCTTTGCCTCCGGCAGAAGCCGAAACCGACCCACTCAGATTTCCAGACACAGAGGTCTGCATATTGGCATTGTTTTCGTGTGAAGTTGCAAAACTCGCTTGATACGACTGCAAATGATCCGTCAATGAATTCAAAGTGCTGCCGGCATTGGACTGCTCGCCATAGGATGCCCCAGCCCCAACGCTCTCTGAGCTTGAAACCATGCTTTGTAATTGCTGAGATTTGTTTAAAGTGTCGCTCGCGAGTTGGGACATTTCCATCTGGGTGGAATTGACTGTACTCATGTCTTTGCTGTAACGCTCTTGGGTTGCGGCGCTAAAAGTTTGGCTGGTGCTTAAATTGGAGGGCAAATGGCTTAATGCTGGGGAGGCGTCATACGACTCGTTGCCGTCTGGCATCTGAGAGGCAATGGCCCCTGATGACATCTGCATCGATGTTTTGCCATAGGCCTCAACGGTGTTGGTGTCAAATTTGTTGGCGCTGCTGCTGTTCCAAGCATGCGTGCCCATGGACGTATTGCCAAAACTCATATTGCCGGTGGCCGCCTCAACCCCTGAACCAGAGGTGAAAGCCTGAGTGCCGCTCGTAATGTGGGACAGCGCCCCCATCGCACGATTCAATCCCAAAAGCATAAAAGGCAGGAAAGGAACCGAAATCATCAAATACCCACAAATGGCCTCCGCATTGTGAACCATCTGGGTCAATTGGCTTAAATTGGAAATACTGACCCCTCCGTAGGCCGAAAAGTACCCCTCCATGTAAACATTCATGATGAAATTGATGATGTCGAAGAACAGGGGCCAGGTACAGACGTACAAAAACCCGATGAAATAATTGCCGAGCACCGTGGTGGTGTAGGTGGGAATCAAAGCCATCATGGCAATCAGGGGAAAAATCCCAATCAGAATCAGGAATAAAACCG
>CAYGFJ010000298.1:0-2316 GCA_964349115.1 uncultured Francisellaceae bacterium | reverse complement strand
GGATATGTTTGAACAAGCAAAAAAACGTGCGCCTTGCATTATTTTTATCGACGAAATTGATGCGGTTGGCCGTCATCGGGGAGCCGGTATGGGCGGGGGTCACGATGAGCGTGAGCAAACCTTAAATCAATTGCTGGTCGAAATGGATGGTTTTGCTGAAAACCAAGGTGTGATTGTGATTGCAGCCACCAACCGGCCAGATGTCTTGGATCCAGCCTTGCTTCGCCCTGGTCGTTTTGACCGCCAAGTGATTGTGGGCCTGCCCGATATCAAAGGTCGGGAACAGATTTTGAAAGTCCATGCGGCCAAAGTGCAGCTCGACACCGATGTGCGCCTTGACTGGCTGGCGCGCGGAACGCCTGGTTTTTCAGGTGCTGAGCTCGCCAATTTGGTGAATGAAGCCGCTTTAACCGCTGCACGGGCGAAAAAGAAAAAAATTGCCATGGTTGACTTTGAAACCGCAAAAGACAAGATTTTAATGGGTACCGAACGCCGCACCTTGGCGATGAGTGAAGATGAAAAACGCCTGACGGCTTATCACGAATCGGGCCACACCATCGTGGGCCGCCTGGTTCCCGCGCATGATCCCGTCTACAAAGTCAGTATCATTCCCCGTGGCCGCGCTTTGGGGGTCACCATGTATTTACCCGAACAAGACCGCGTCAGTTACAGCAAGCAACGTTTGGAAAGCCAATTGTCCAGCCTCTACGGCGGTCGCTTGGCAGAAGAACTCATTTTTGGCCCTGAATCGGTGACCACAGGCGCTTCCAACGACATTCAACGCGCAACGGACATCGCCCGCAAAATGGTGACCAAGTGGGGCTTGTCTGAAAAACTGGGGCCATTGATGTACGGCGAAGAACAAGATCACCCTTTCTTGGGCCAATCGATGGGCATGGGCGGCAGCAAACTCGAATTTTCGGACTCCACAGCCAATATTATCGATGAAGAAGTGCGAGTCTTGATTGATCGCAACTACCTACGTGCCAAGAAAATTTTGTCTGACAATACTGACATTCTCCACACCATGGCTGAGGCCCTCATCAAATTCGAAACCTTAGACGCCTCCCAAGTCGAAGACTTGATGTCCCGTCGCCCGATGAAAGAGCCTGAGCCACTGCCCCCTCCCCCAGTTGTTGTAGAGACAAAACCCGCCAACACAGACAGCGCAACTCAGGAGGGTGTCCCCACAACAACGGCGGCCTCGTCATGATTGACCCAAAATTACTGCGCACGCAATTGGAGTTTGTGAAATCGGCCTTAGCTAAAAAAGGCGTCGTCTTGGATTCGCGTTATGAAGCTTTAGAAACCGAGCGCAAAACCCTCCAAGCCGAGCTTGAAAACACCCAAGCGGAAAAGAATCAAATTGCCAAAGCCATTGGCCAAGCCAAGGCAAAAGGCGAAAATGCTGACGCCTTGTTCCAATCCGCCGACGCCATTAAAGTCAAACTGGAGTCGCTGCAGGTCCGTTTTACAGAATTGGACGCTGAGATCCAAGCCATTATTGCCGCTCTGCCGAATTTACCCCATGAATCGGTCCCCGCCGGCAAAGACGAAACAGAAAATGTGGAGCTGCGTCGCGTGGGCACTCCCCGTGTTTTCGCTTTCCCCCCCAAAGATCATGTGGCCCTGGGCGAGGCTTTGGGCTTGATGGACTTTGATGCCGCGGTGAAACTGTCAGGCGCCCGTTTTGTGGTGCTGCGTCGCCAATTGGCCAGCCTCCAGCGCGCGCTGATTCAATTGATGGTCAACACTCACACCCGGGAACATGGCTACGACGAAATGTACGTCCCCTATCTTGTGAAAGACGAAGCCTTTTTTGGCACGGGCCAGCTGCCCAAATTCGCTGAAGACTTCTTCAAAACCCGCGAGCCCTTTGCGTTAAACCTGATCCCCACCGCCGAAGTTTCATTGACCAATACAGTGGCGGGTCTGATTTTAGATGAAAAAGACCTTCCCTTGCGCTTGACTGCCCACACCCCTTGTTTCCGCAGCGAAGCCGGCTCTTACGGCAAAGACACCCGGGGCATGATTCGTCAACACCAATTCGAAAAAGTGGAAATGGTTCAAATCGTCCACCCTGAAAAATCCTGGCAAGCCCATGAAGAAATGACCCGTCACGCCGAAGTCATCCTCCAAAAACTGGGCCTGCCTTATCGCGTCATCGTTCTCTGCACCGGCGACACCGGCTTCGCGTCTGCCAAAACCCACGATTTAGAAGTCTGGATCCCCTCCCAAAACACCTACCGCGAAATCTCGTCCTGCACCAACTGCACCGACTTCCAAGCCCGCCGCATGATGGCCCGCTACAAAGAC
>CAYGFJ010000297.1:0-2325 GCA_964349115.1 uncultured Francisellaceae bacterium | reverse complement strand
GCAAAATAGACGAGATACAAAAAGCGGCAAACCGGCTTGTTATCGTCTCCGAGAATGCCGCAAAAACTGTCCGCGAGGGCGCTGATTACGCCACAGCCACATTGGACGATCTGGTGAACATTGTGGCCGGGACGAAGTCATCCACCGAATCAGCCATCCAAATTTCGTTTTCAACCCAACAGCAAAAAACGGCTTCCGGCCAGATTCTTACTGCACTTAAGGAAATAGACCAGGCTTGGTCAAGCACACAGGCAACCACAACATCTTCGCGTTCGTAGTGGAGGGTCACAGGGCAAGGGCCTTTGTGGCGAGAGAAGAGCGTTTTTAAGGTCCCGAGTTTGCCTAGAGAGGCCTCCGCTTCCGTCAGGCGAATGATGCATTGTTTGGCTTGGGCACTTTTGTATTCATGAAGGTCATGGAGTTTTTTGGCGACCCCTCGAAATCCACCCGAAAAGTCATCGACTTGAATTTCAGCATCAATCACTACTTTGTTTTCCAGCTTCAGCAGTTCGTGATGGGTATCGGCCACTTCTGAAAAGCAGGTGACATCGATTTTATGGCTGAAATCTTCCAGGGCAATCACTGTTAAAAATCCGCCGCGTTTGGTTTTGATGCGACGCAAATCGGTGATGATGCCTGCCAGACGTACCATTTCTCCCCGGGCTGTGGGGACGATGTGCGACAAGGGCTGGACTTTCAAAGACTTGAATAAGCCCCGATATTGATCCAGGGGATGGCCTGAGAGACACCAACCCAGCACCTTTTTTTCCTGCATGACGCGGTCGTAGACACTCCAGTCTTCCCGCTGCTTCCAGTGGGTTTCTGACACCTGATCGCCCGCTTCATCTGACATCAGACCAAACAAATCATGCTGACCTGCATCGCGTGCACGACCATGTTGACCCGCACCCTGCATGGCCGCTTCGATGGAAGCAAACATCGTTGCACGATTGGGGCCCAGCTTGTCCATGGCACCGCTGTAAATCAAGGCTTCAATCACCCGCTTGTTCACTTTGCGCAAATCCATCCGCTTGCAAAAATCAAATAAATCAGCAAAGGGTTTCTTTTGCCGTTCCGCCTGCATGGATTCAATCGCTGCCTCACCCACGCCTTTGATGGCGGCCAAACCATAACGAATGGTTTTGGGGTCGACCACTGTAAACGCCGTGCCCGACGCCAAAATATCCGGGGGCAGGACAGTCAAGCGCATGGCTTTGCATTCATCAACAAAACCCACGATTTTGTCCGTATTATCCATGTCAGAGGACAACACCGCAGCCATAAATTCAGCGGGATAATGGGCTTTCAAATAGGCCGTTTGATAAGCCACCAAGGCATAGGCTGCTGAATGGGATTTATTAAACCCATACCCTGCAAATTTCTCGATTAAATCAAAAATATGACCGGAGACTTGTTCAGTGATGTTGTTCTTTTTGGCCCCATCGACAAAGACACTGCGTTGTTTGGCCATTTCTTCCGGCTTTTTCTTTCCCATCGCCCGACGCAGCAAGTCTGCCCCACCCAAAGTGTAGCCCGCCAAGACTTGGGGAATTAACATGACTTGCTCTTGATACAAGATGACCCCATAGGTTGACTTCAACACCGGTGCGGTGTCTGGGTGAGGGTATTCAATTTTGGCATGGCCATGTTTTCGTGCAATAAAGTCATCGACCATCCCCGACTGCAGCGGCCCCGGGCGAAATAGGGCGACCAAAGCGATGATGTCTTCAAAAGTGTCCGGCTTCAAACGCTTGATCAGCTCTTTCATGCCGCGAGATTCCAACTGGAAGACTGCTGAGGTCTCGCCTTTTTTCAAGAGTTCAAAGGTTTGGGGGTCGTTTAAAGGGAGGGTGTTGATGTCAAGCCCTCCAATCAACTCCACCGCCATTTGAATAATAGTCAAATTCCTCAAGCCCAAAAAGTCAAACTTCACCAAACCCGCAGTTTCGACGTCATCCTTGTCAAACCCAGCAACCAATTGATCAGAACCTTCTTCACAATAAATCATGGCAAAATCGCTTAAATCGGAGGGGGCAATCACGACACCGCCTGCATGTTTCCCCACATTGCGAACGGTGCCTTCCAGCTTTAAACCCATGTCGATCAATGCTTTTACATCTTCTTCGTCTTCATAGCGCTTTTTCAGTTGGGGTTCTTGCTCCATGGCTTGCTTTAAAGTGATGCCCACATCCATGGGGATCAATTTGGCAATGCTGTCCACAAACCCATACGACAGCGCCTGCACCCGCCCCACATCACGCACCACCGCTTTGGCGGCCATGGTGCCAAAGGTGATGATTTGAGACACCGAACGTCGGCCATATT
>CAYGFJ010000296.1:1850-2328 GCA_964349115.1 uncultured Francisellaceae bacterium | reverse complement strand
TTTCCAATCTGAAGGTAGAACCACGCCAATTTCTATGTGATTCAGAAGATCGTAATCATCTGTGTAGAGTTCTACGTTTGGCTGTGGGCGCATTGACAGGCCGACTGATACGAGCACCGTTTTGTCGGACTTGTTAAACTGTACTAACGCCTTAGGCGGCCACTTGCCCTCATCAATTGCGTAGTATTTGGTATGCTTTCCTATGTGAGCTTCATAGCTTTTCAGAAGTGTGTCTTGGACGGATCCCCAAATATTTTCTTGGCTCATTTTAGACCAGTAAGACCGAGCGTTTTCAAAGCGCTTGAGAAGCGCATTATCCGGTTTGAGTTCCCACGCTAGAGGACCTTGACCGATTGCCTCAATGGAATAACCATGGCATCCGCCTTCCCCACTCCATGGGGGGATGATTGCGATAGCCTTCTGTTTTTCATAGAGTGCAGCTCCATTGCCCTCAGGTAACCACACAATTTCTAAATCC
>CAYGFJ010000296.1:0-1840 GCA_964349115.1 uncultured Francisellaceae bacterium | reverse complement strand
GGAAGGATTTTTACAGTATTTTGCAGGATTTAAAGGTTGTCTTCCACCCATGCCTTTGACTGAAATATCCGTTGGCGCTGACGCTAGATTTCTCACCCATACCGACTTTGTGGTGAAGGTCTGGTTTTCATTGTTGGATGCATTGTGTAGATAAAAACAGATTGAATCATTCTCGTAAACGACCGTAGCCACGAGATTTTCATAGGGGCTTAGCTCTTCCAAAATGGTCTTTCCTTTTTTAAAATCAGGCGCCTAGCTCTGAGTAGTTATAACTATACTTGGAGCAGTGGCGGTGTTACCAGCGTTTTTCTTCTAGAAAAATTCAATGCTTTGTCTAATGCTTTTATTTCCCGTATAGTGCTCAAATGTCTACATTAATCGAAGGATTCTTTCTGTAAGCGAGCCTGATCCTTACTTTAGGAGTCCAAAATCTTTTTGTTTTAGAATCAGGTTACTCGTAGTATCAAACACCATAAATTCTGTCAATTTTAACGCGGATTATAGGAAATTCAAACGCCCTTTTTTTGATTTCGGCATTTATGGAGCCAGATCCAAATCCCATTCTTTGGGTCTAGACAGGGAATGGCATCCGCATGTTTGAGAGCCGAGTTGCATGCAGAGCCATCTGTATGTCGCTATATTAGGCGCCAACCAGAAAAGACGCTGTTATACCAAGCAGTTCAAGACCATCTAGGCACATTTTTGGCCCAGTGTGACACTGTTGAGCGCTCGATACCCTCATTCATCAAACTGGTCGCATTCTCTTGTAAAAAGCGGGGCTTCTGCGGTTCTTGCATGTCTCGGCGCATGAGTGAGACAGCTTCTCACTTGGTGGATTCTGTCATCCCCTTCATTCCAACTCGCCAGTGGGTCTTAAGCGTTCCAGTTTCACTGCGCTACCTGATGGCTTATGATAATAAAGCACTGAGCTATGTAATTGATGCTTACACGGGGAGCATTTTCAGTTGGCTCAGAAAGAAGGCTCGCCAAACCGAACTGGGTATGACTTCTAACAGCCTACAACCCGGTGTTATTACGTTTGTTCAGCGCTTTGGGTCAGCACTAAACCTTAACGTGCATTTGCATGGGCAATTTTCGGATGGGGTATTTTTGAAGACGGCGCTTGGGCAGGTGGTCTTTCAAAAAACACGGGCTCCCACGTTGGCTGATATTCGGAATATCACCGAAAAAGTGGCTAAGCGAGTGCACCGTTGGCTCGAAAAACGCGTTCAGAAAATGGGAGAAGAAGATGCCTTGCAGCAAGAACAGCCATTGCTCGCAAGTTGTTATGCAAGTTCGTTGCGTTACCTGACCGCGTTTGGAAATAACGCTGGCCGGCCACTGATGCGGGTATTTGAGAACATGCCAGAGGATAGCCGCCCCGAAAGCACATGATTCGTTATGCGGGCGTCTTTGCCCCAAATTCACATCTTCGTGAAGAAATCAGACCTAAAGAAGTTCAAGCTTTGTTGGGCGCAGAAGAGCAGAGTTCTCATGGTTCTGGTAAAGGATGGGCCAAAATGATGAAGCGTGTGTTCGATATCGATGTACTTCAATGCCCTCATTGCCACTCCCGGATGCAGAGGATTGCGTTTATTACGGAGGGTCAGGCCATACGAGACATATTGGCTTCCATTGGGCTTGCGACTGCTCCACCGGAACCAGCAAAACCTTGTTGGAGTGAACAACAAGAGTGCTTTTCGTTCGATGGCATCGCCTGAAAAATAATACGATTTGGTATTGGAATGGGATTCGTTCGCAAAGAATTTGGAAATTTTCCAAAAAAATCGTGATTGGGTGGAGTCCGGGCCTTTTCTTGGAGTTCAAAGATCTTAAAGTT
>CAYGFJ010000295.1:0-2328 GCA_964349115.1 uncultured Francisellaceae bacterium | reverse complement strand
ACCATGTATGTCCAAGTTAGCCATCTCAAATATTGCATGGCCTGAGACAAAGGACGGCTTCTTTTTGGATCAGATTTGTAAGTTAGGCCTCAGCGATATTGAGGTTAGCCCATTTAGATTGTCGTCAGACAAAAACTTCAAGGCAGTCTTTAAGCTAAATGATATTGCTGGTGCTAAAAATATAAATATAGTCGCTCTGCAGGCCTTAATGTACAGACATCCTGAACTACAACTTTTTAAGGATTCAGGAGCGAGGCAAAAATTAAACCACCACCTCATTTCATTAATTGATCTTGCGGTGTCTCTGAATGCGAAAGTGCTAGTATTTGGCGCTCCTAAAAACAAGGTATTAGGTAGGCTAAACCACCACCAGGCTCTTATGGTTGCAGTGGAGTTTTTTCAGCAAATATCAAAATATGCCGAGCAAAAATCGATTACATTTTGTATTGAACCGACGCCCAGCATCTACGGAGCTGAATTAATCACAAACAGTGCAGAGGCCCTTAAGCTTATCGAACTCGTAAACAGCCGGGCTTTTAAGTTGAACTTTGATATTGGCTCAGCCTTAAGCAACCATGAAAATATTAAGCAAATAATTGACAGTCATATAGCTCAAATAGGACATGTACATATAAGCGAGCCCGACCTAAGTCCGATTATGCTCGACAAATCACGTCACATGTCTATTTCAAATGCGCTTAAGCGTAATCGATACGAGGGTTTTGCGTCAGTTGAAATGTTAGCGCCAAAAAACAACCCCGAGGCTACGGTCATTGATGTTTTAACTTTTTTAAAGGACATTTACTGATGAAACTTGACCAAATCACTGAGACGGCCCTTCAAGATGATGCCATCTATAACTCCATAAATAAGTTATGTGTAAGCACTGACTGTGTCATATTGGGTTCCGGTATTTTCGGGCTGTATGCTGCCTATATATTAGTCAAAAAAGGCTACAAGGTAACGGTGCTAGAAAAAGGCCAGGTTCCATATGCCAGGGCAAGTGCCATTAACCAGGCAAGATTACATAATGGCTATCATTACCCAAGGAGCCTAGAAACCGCTAAGAAAGCCAGTCAATATTACAGACGTTTTGCTAGTGAGTTTGATTTTTCAATCTGCAATGGTTTTAAACAAATTTACGCAATCGATAAGAATTCGAAGATTTCTGTACAGGAATATATTGATTTTTGCAGGGCCGTGCAAATACCGCTTAAATATATTGACTCGAATCAGTATTTTAAAGCCGGTACAATTGAAGCCGCATTTATAACTGACGAATATAGTTTTGATTTTGCTAAAATTAGAGATTTTCTGCTGGATAAGCTTAGCAGCAACTGCAAGTTTGTATACGGTGTTAATTTGTCCGAAGTAAACCAGACATATGGTAATTATGTAATTAATACCAATAAATCTTCTTACAAAGCGCCTTTAGTTATCAATACAACTTACGCAGGCGTAAATGGTGTTATAAAACTGTTCGGTTTCAAGCCTTTTGACCTCAAATATGAATTATGCGAAGTGGCTTTTTGCCAAGTGCCTAGTAGAGTGAAAGATGTCGGTATCACTGTAATGGATGGAGATTATTTTTCCTTTATGCCGTTTGGAAGCAATGATATTCATTCGGTTACTTCGGTGCAGCATACCCCCCAAGTCGAATGGCAGGAACAAGACTTTTTAAACATTACTGAGCAAGCAGGCAAACATTTTGATATATGTGTGATGCATAGATCCAAAAATTGCCTAGTCTGCTTTCTCAAGCCTGAAACCAGATGGCAGGACATCACTAAGCTTATGGACAGATATATAACAATCATTGACCCCTCCGTTTCTCTAAAATATCTGGAATCGAGATTTGAGCTAAAGGTAATTCTAAATGAAACTGAACTCGACGATGCCAGACCTACTTTGATTAAAAGATACTCATCAAAGCCTGACTTTATAAGTGTTTTATCGGGGAAACTCAGCACTATTTATGACCTGGAGTCTTTCTTATGAGCAGGCAGCCGGAACAGGCCAGTGAGCCCGGCGTCATTAGTCCGGCGAGCGGCTTTTTAGGCAGTGCGGCTTTGTCAGGTTCAGATGCACACTTGATAGAAACACAATTTGGGATAGAAGTAAGTACGGCCGAGTTAAATGTCCGCGGTCTAGTTAATTACACGTTTGAGTTGGGTGAAAAATACTTTTTGACAATATACCAAGGCAGGAGTCGTCAAGAGCTTGAAGCTATAGGTAGCGTAGCAACTCATTTACCCCAACAGGTAGCTAGGCCACTGTACGGCACTGATGGTTATTCCATAGAACTTGATCGTGGCCCAGCACTAGTAA
>CAYGFJ010000294.1:0-2333 GCA_964349115.1 uncultured Francisellaceae bacterium | reverse complement strand
CATTGGATTTTTCAGAAACCATATTGGTTGTGGCTGCGACTGTTGCCGGAGATGGCGAAGTTAACTTCTCATACTCTTTAAGCACCAGGAACACCAGCATGACATCCCAGAACAACACGTCACTTGCATCGCTTCCGCTTAGGTTGATATATGACATTTTCATGGTGGGCGCGGTATACAACCCTTCCAGAAACAATTCCTCGTCATCTACTGATGTACCTATAAGCCCAAGTTGTTGCCCATATTCGTAGAGAGGTGTGCCCGGAAATGGGATAGCGAAAGATATATCGTCACCAAATATTTCAAACGGTTTCTTGCCGATTTCATAGCACAGCTTGGCAATAAATTTTGATGTTTCAACAACCGTTTCATTTGTTTCACCGGGCATACCCAGCAACATCGCCAAGGGGGAAAACAGCTTGAATTCTGTGCACCACTTTATAGCTTGCTCCACATCGCGAACTTCAAATCTTTTTTCCATGATGTCCAGCATCTTCTGGCTACCGGATTCCACACCAAATTTTAATGCGACACAATTGTTGTTAGCATAAAATTTGATGTCATCGCGCGTAATACTGTTACATCTGACGCCGCCTGCACCCCACAGCAGATCAAGTTTTTTCATCAGTGTGGCAAATTCGTAAGCCTGTGCGCGATCCTGGCCGAAAGCTTCGTCCGTCAAAAATACAAAACCAATGTCGTAACGATCAATTGCGTCGAGTAAATTTGCTTCGAGCATACTGATGTCCAGCGTTCTATAGCCTTTCGTTGGGCGCTGGCAAAAAGTGCATCTGACAACACAACCCTTGCTTGTGAAAATTATTGAGAAATTCGGTTTTCTCTTGGGGTCAAAGGTTCTAGGGTCGTGATTAAACCAATCGCAGCCAGCTGCGGGCCTGAAATAATTCGATAAAAATGCATCGTTGCCCTGCAGTCCTTTCTTCAGGATATTGTAATCAGTAGCGTAGTCAAAATCAGATGGAGGTAGTTTTTCTCCAAAACCGTTAAAAATCAGATTGCCGTTCTCATCAATAAACGATACACCCGCAATTTTCTCCAGGTTTTCATTTCTAGTTCTGCCGTATTTACGGTAATGCTCGATAAGCTTTAGCCAGGCAATTTCTCCATCTCCGACGACACACAGATCAATATCGGTTTTCCGCAGGATTACATTGGCGGATGCGGCCATATTTCCGCCAAGCACTATCCAGGCATCGGGACAGGCCTTTCTGATTATTTTTGAAACTCTTTTCGCCTGTGTATAAGCACCGGATGTTACGGCACTTAGCCCAACAATTCCGGGAGCAGTCCTTTCAAAATACTTGTATAGCTCATCGTCTTCCGGGAGCAACATGTCGATATCAAAAAAATCATACTCATCATCGGCAATACCGTTTCTTAACATGTGCTTAACAAGTGAGACGATGGCCATCTTTGGTGGAACCGGTGTTTCACCCATTGATCTGTTTTGTGAGGTGACTTTGTAAGATATAGGCTCACTTGGTAATGAGCACAGTACGATATCCATTTTTGGCCTTGTTGTGGAATATAAAATGCAGAAAAAATTTAATGGAAAATTTTGCCGTAAAAGTTACAGCCGCCACAGCTTGTCACGAGCAACCCCTGCTCGACAATGGATTGGCTCCATGAGCCATGCGCTGATAGGAGGCATCTTTAAGTGAGTGCCGTTACAGCGTTAACCATAGAACGATTATGAACTGTAATGTTTGTATTCAAGCGGTTTGATTATTTGTATAGCCGGTACTATCTCAGATGCTCCATAGGGCCTTCCATTGCAATGGTCGCAGGTTTCAAGGTACGTTTTTTCAGTAAGAAATTTTCTGATTAGCTTTTTTATCTCAATGGTATCTGCATTTAAAGGTAATTTAAGAAAATCTATATATTCTCCTGCATAGTCGGGAATAGCTCCAAGTCTTGAAGCGTTTGCTGCAAATGGGCATCGGTAAAGCTTGCCGTCCGACAAAGTCGCAAGATTTTTTGCGCAACATTCCTTAAAAACGTCCTCTTGTTGTTTAATGGTGCGGTGGTGTCTATCCAGTGAAGAGCAATCCGTCCAGCCACGAGCTTTTTCAACATGGGATGCAATCTTATGTCGTTGAAGCTCATGGATCAAACCGTTCAAATTTTTCGAAAGCTTGCCATAATCGGTGATGTACAGCGACACCTTGCTATTCTGCAAACTGTTAATTTGAGCTTCTCTGGGAATAATTGTGCCATTGGTGAAAATGGCTATTTTATGAACTTTGGGCTGACCAATTAGATCGTCGACAATAAGATGGAGGTCTTTGTTCATAAATGGCTCTCCTCCAATA
>CAYGFJ010000293.1:0-2347 GCA_964349115.1 uncultured Francisellaceae bacterium | reverse complement strand
GTGTATGTGTGGCCTCTCGCTCTTCATCCACATAAGTGACCTGATCCGACAAAAGGTCATGGCAAATGATCCGGCACGTTGGCAGCTCCTGCGTCTCTTTCCGCATTTCCATAAACCGATTTTCAGCCGCTGCATACCCAATCATCGCAGCATCATGGGACTCCAACATCCCTAAAGCTTCTTTGTTCGTCATGACTTCCTCAGGCACCGCCTCCACCAGCTGCTCCTGCTCCGGAAACTTCAGCATGAACTTTGTCTTTCCGCCCTTCCCAAACAACTGATGCGCAATCCGAGCCAGGAGTTTTGGTTTGGTTTCAGCTTGCTGCTTTTCGAGCTCACGCTTCGTGCCCAAATGCGTGATGATGGCGATGTCGGCTTTGCTGAAGCCAAGCAGGAGATCAGATGACATGAGCAATTCTGGCTTATCTCGCAAAACTGCATTCTTTCCAGTCACCTGAAAATAAACGCATTGATCATGCGCTGTCGGAGTCTTTAAAATGCGATAGTGCGTTTCTTTACGGAGAAAAGCCTCCTTTTGGTAATCCTCTTTGAGGAACTGAAGTGCGTTTTTAATAAAATGAACTGCCTTGGTCATTGATATACCTTAAGTTTTTTTCATGAAAACAGGTCTTGCATAATATACGGACGCGTGCTTATAATGCAAGCCATTTTATAGCATAAAGCAAAGCATGACCATCCCACGCCAGACCAAAAACCCTTATGTTTGTTTTACTTATATTGTCTCCATCTACTCTTTTTTATTTATTCTTCCCAGTATTCTCTTAAGAAAAATGATTGATGTGCCGCATATCGGGGTTATCCCTATATCCATCCTGTTCACAGGCACCTATTTCATGTTGCTCGATGTCATCACCGAGGTATATGGCTATTACGAAGCCCGGAAAGTTTTAATGGCTGGTTTGATTACGTATACACTCTTCGTTTTTTCTATGACATTCATTAATCATGTACCGTCCCCACATCACTACGATGTTGCGTGGAGCAGTGTTCAAGACCCAGATGCTTATCTTTACCTGTTTAACAACTTATATCTTGTGTGGATTGCAGTTGTTTTTTGCGCATTGATTGCAAACACACTCAACATGATTGTGTTATCAAAATGGAAAATTTTGGTAAAAGGGCGTTATTTCTGGATTCGTAGCATTAGCACGTCTTTCGTAGCTGCACTGATTTTCTCCTCCGTATCAAACTTATTTGCCTTTGGCTTTTTTTTGCATAAAAACCAAATCCTATATTTTTGTCAATTAATTTTAATTAGTGTAGCTGCAAAGCTTTTAACCATGCTGATTTTGGCTTATCCATCCACATTACTTTGCTCTTTCCTAAAGCGAAAAGAAGGTGTTGATATCTATGATTACGGCATTAGCTACAACCCATTCCGCGCTAAAACATCATGACTGCCAACACAATATTAATCACCGGTTGCACACGCGGCATTGGACGCGCCCTGGCACTGAAGTTCGCCAATTTTGGCTATCGGGTTTATGCCGTTGGAAGAGATCAGGCGCTGCTCAATACACTGATTTTTGAAAACTCACAGATTGTCCCAGTTGCAGCTGATCTCACATTTGATTCCGGCAGGCAGACAATCGTTGCAGCACTCAAAAACGCAGGAGATATTTCCATTATTCATAATGCTGGCATTTCAGAGCCCAAGCCATTTTCCAGCTTGCCTGAGGAGACCTTGCGGAAGCACTTTGAAATCAATTTTTTTGCCCCTCTCTTTCTGACCCAAATGCTTTTGCCTCAGCTGCAAAATCAACGCATTCTCTCTATTTCAACAGGCGCGGCAGTTTCAGCCATGAGCAGCCACATTGCCTACTGCACTAGCAAAGGCGCCTTTCACCACGCCATTCAATGCTTGAATGCGGAGCTCAATCAAGAATCTATTTATTTTTCAAATTTACGCCCAGGGATGGTGGATACGGATATGCAAATTGGCCTTCGAAATGCCAGTGATGCTGATTTACCCCCTCAGCGCAAAGCCGTTTATCTTCGGGCGAAAGCAGAAAATACATTGATTTCTCCTGCAGTCGTTGCGGAGTTCGCCGCCTGGGTCATGACAAAAACAGACAATGTCACTTTCAGCGAAACGTTTTGGGATATTTATGATGCAACACTATATTCACAGTGGTTGCCATCTGGTTTTAAAATTGAGGCGTCTTGCTCTTAAATTTTGCAACTCACTGCTGCTTTACCCGAGCAGCTTCGAAGAAATTTGACCCGAAAAAAAGTACGAGTTTATCGGGGTTTTGTTTCGTAAAAACCTGCATACAGAATGAATTAAGGGTCCAGAATGGCGGGCTTAAGCCCAGCAATTTAACGT
>CAYGFJ010000292.1:0-2364 GCA_964349115.1 uncultured Francisellaceae bacterium | reverse complement strand
GGCATCACTTCCGCAAACACTCTTTCTATGCCAATTTGACTCGCTACTTTTTCTGCGGTCATTTTATTGTCGCCGGTGATCATAGCAATCTCAATTCCGAGTGCCTTCAATCGCTCAACGGCTTTTATGGCATTAGGTTTTATTGGGTCCTGTGCACCAATGATAGCTTTGATAGCTCCATCAACAGCGAGAATCATAATTGTTTCTCCTCTTTCTAAAAACTCATTTATTTTTTTATCCAATGTGCCGAGAGCAATGTTATTGTCTTTCATGAGTTTCACTGTACCAATCAGAACTTGTTTTCCATCTACGATAGCTTTCACTCCCAAGCCCGAAAGATTTTCGAATTTATCTACTGACTCCGGTAAGGTTAGTCCTCGTTTTTTAAGCTCATCGAGTACTGCCCCAGCTAAAGGGTGGGATGATTTGGCTTCAGCAGCACCAACTAAGCGAAGCGCTTCGCCTCCATCAAAGCCATCCACAGTAGCAACATCTGTTATTTTTGGTTTTCCTTCTGTGAGAGTCCCTGTTTTGTCGAGGACAATAGCTTGAATTTTTGAAACTTGCTCAAGAGTGGGAGCATCTTTAATGAGGATGTTGTGTTTTGCACCGAGGCCAGTACCGACCGCAACAGCAGTCGGAGTAGCCAGCCCTAGAGCGTCCGGACAAGCAATCACGACTGTTGAGATAGCAAATGAAAGAGCCAAAATAATCGGTACTCCCATAATAAAATACCAAATACCAAAAACTAAAAGACCGGATCCGACTGCCCCAATGACTAAATATTTTGCAAATTTATCAGCAATTCTCTGTCCTGGGGCTTTTGAGTTTTGAGCTTCTTCCACCATAGCTACAATCCGTGCAAGAGCGGTGTCCTTACCGATTTTTGTTGCCTTAAATTTCACCGATCCAGCAGTGTTGATTGATCCGCCAATTACTTGATCCCCAATCTTTTTTGAAGTAGGAATTGATTCACCAGTAACCAAGGATTCATCAATAGCAGTTTCGCCCTCGGTGATCTCACCATCAACAGGAACCTTATCTCCTGGTTTAAGAATAATAATGTCGCCGAGTTGTATATCGCTTGTTGCAACCATTATTTCCTTACCATCTTTGAAAACTCTTGCTTGAGGAGGTACGAGATTAAAAAGAGCTTGAAGGGCATCGGTTGTTCCGCGACGAGATTTCATCTCCATCCAGTGACCAAACAAGACGAAAGTAATGAGCATGGCGGCGGCTTCGTAATAAGAATCGGCACTGCCAATCAGGGTCAATAAAATGCTGAAACCATAGGCCGCAGTAATGCCGACCGCAATGAGCACGGCCATATTAAGCACCTTACTTTTGAGAGCAAAGTATGTTGAATAGAGAAAAATCCATCCAGAATAGAAAAATACCGGCGTTGTTAAAATAAAGAGAAGCCACGGGAGTGGTATAGGGGATGGAAGGTTAAGTTTTAGAAATTCGGTGCCTAGGGGCGAATACAAAATTATGGGAATCGTAAGAACTAATGAGAAAAAGAATTTATTTCTAATGTCTATCTCCATCAATCGTGCCATTTCTCGACCAGCAAGACCCGTATGATCCATGCCCATAGTCATCGACATGCTCATCTTGAATTTATCCCAAAAACCCATCTTAGATGGATCACCCATTACATGTACTGTGTGAACACTATGGTCAGTTTTTGAATCTGCATTTATTCCAGTTTTAATAAGCCTCATGCCACATTTGGGGCATGAACCAGGATTATCTTGTTGCACCTCCGGATGCATTGGACAGGTATATTGTTCCTTCTTATGCTCATTGTGATTCATAATTTTTTTATTTTATTTGCCAACTAAAACTTCTAACAACATCTCCCATATCGTAAATTTTTAATTCGACAGATTTCGGCATTGGTAGTATCTGATTAAATATTAACACACCCTCTCTATGATGTCCTCCCGCTTCTGCTCCTTCCCAGCGTAATGGTACATATTCTTTACCCTGATCGTCAACAAGAACAGCAATTTTTGTCATATCTTGATCCAATTCAACAGAGTGAGTATCCATAACAACATCAAATTTCCATTCTTTTGAATTCGGTGATAAATCCAAGGGGGTAATGACTACCGTTACACTAGCTTGTTCTTCGGTTTTTGTTTCCCAATTTTGTTTCGTGCTTGTTTCTTCAGTTAGTTGATTAATGACTGGAACCGTTTGCGTTTTGGGTCCGCTAAAATATAAAGCAAGGAATACCCCAACAAAAGCGACTATTGATAAAGTTGTTATTATGGTGTTTTTCATATTTGTTTTTTAAATTTTATAATTCTATTTATCATATATCCGACACCAAATATATTAAAGGCAAGACCAACCCAA
>CAYGFJ010000291.1:0-2380 GCA_964349115.1 uncultured Francisellaceae bacterium | reverse complement strand
GCAGTGTCAGGTGAATACTATCTCTGTACAGACGGCTTTTTTATTACTGTTTTAACAACGGCATTGTCAACGGAGGTATCCCCATTCTTGATGTTATACTTTGTACAAATTCTCGAAAGTATGGCCATGTGTTTAGATGTAGATTAAATTTTCCGTAAATGTCTAAGAAGTCCGTTGACAGTGATACTTCAGATGTAAATTTTACCGCAAATGAACATTCGATCTTGATGCCAAAATCTTTTTTATTCTTTTTGGTGCCAACCAATAGAAAATTGTGTGTGAAAATTACTGTATTCTCATCTGGAAGATCATATTTGGTCTTATCTTCAATGTTTATCTGTAATGATTTGTCTGGCAAAAATGATTTGTCTAGAAAATTGCGTCTAATCTGAGAAGAACAAGATTCCATATTGATCGAATAAAGCGAGACATGCCCCAATAGTTCTTTGTATTCAGATGGACTGATACTTTTTTCTTGCATCTTAGTCTTTGCCACAATGCTTCTCCCTAGGCAGCTTTAGAGTACGCGTATGCATCAGCACTAGAATCTGGTGTTTGAAAACTCAGCTGAAGTTTCAGGCTTGATTCCAGGTTGCATTTAATGGCGCATATATTTTCTTTAACCCAATCAAGGTCCTGAAGAATTCTGGCAAACGTTTTATTTTCTTTATGTCTTTCAAGTCCTGTTGCTAATATGGATCCTGCAAGTTGGTTTAAGCTTATTCCTTCTGATTTTGCTGTATGAGCCAAGTCCTTGTGGATTGTCTTTGAAATTCTGACCAGAAATTTACCACTATAATCACCAAGGTCGATTTCATCTTCTGGAACTGGTATTGAAACACCTTCTTCAATGTATCGTTTAAAACGTATAGCTTTGCTTTCTTCTAAATTTTTAATGGCCTCATCAACAGTTTCACCATCTCCGATGATGCCCATGTTTCCAAATTGAGGCAGCCTTGCGATAAATCCACCACCTTCTTCGTCTGAAATAGGTAGAATTTCAATTCTGTAATTCTTTTTCAAATAATAATTTAAGTTTTTACTCATATTATTCCTCCTTAGAGTCTTGGATTAAAGAAATCGCTTTTATGATTTCCTTAACATAAACCCCTTTGACCTTTTGGCCTCCTTTTATAGCAATGGTAAACTCGCCGTAAGGTTGATACTCTCTGTATCTTTTAAGTATTTCGTTTCGAACAACAATGTGCGATCCCCCGTCATGATCCCATTCTCCGTCAAAATACCCATTAAGAACGGTTTCCACCTCTCCTTTCCTGACATCGGTCGGCCTGCTGTTTTTCCATTTTTCAATTAATTTTTCTGGTTTCGCCATCACGCTCTCTATGGAAATAGTATCGGATATAGTATCAAATCACAATAGGGTCAATAGCAATTATTAGTTGATTACTTAGCGAAAAAACAATTTTTATTGACCTGTCCACAACATGTGGTAGGCAGGAGTCATCACGACACTTGTCGGCGTGTGGTTTTTTATTTTGGATGAGTTGGCCAAACGGAGAGTTAGTGGAATTTGTTTGCCTGCCTAACTAGTTAGAAGTCCACTTACAAGTAGTCTTCCCTGTCCCCCCTGTCCACATAAATATTTTTTACGAGGATTTTTCTTTTCTCAAAGTGAATCGCGTTAGCATAAAGGATGGTGACCTTACCCCTGTGATTGTTCCACTCTACGATTAGCGATTTCGGCTTTTTGAGCCCGTTTAAAGGCTGCTGAAAATTCTTCTGGGGTCATGTTGTCCAGAGAGCTGTGGGGCCGATTTACGTTATAATCCGTTCGCCATGATTCAATTATTTCTTGAGCCTTGTGCAGGCTGACGAATACATGCTCATTGAGGCATTCGTCTCGAAATTTCCCATTGAAGCTCTCGATAAAGGCGTTCTGAACCGGTTTTCCAGGCTGAATAAACCTGAGCTTGACTTTGTTTTCAAAAGCCCAAAGATCAAGAGCCTTGCTGATAAATTCCGGGCCGTTGTCCACCGTTATCACCTCCGGCAACCCGCGACTCAGGGCGACACGATCAAGCACTCGGCTTACTCGCTGCCCGGTGAGCGAGTGGTCTGCCTCAAGAACCGGACATTCTCTGCTGAAGTCATCGACAACGGTCAATACCCGAAAACGGCGGCCACTGAAAAGGTTGTCGGAAACAAAATCCATGGACCAGTGTTGATTGATCCGTTCCGGACGATCCAGGACAACCCGGAGGTGGCTTGTCCGTTTCTTGCGCTTCTTTAGGCGAAGGGAGAGCCCTTCTTCCCGGTACAGCCGTTCCGTCCGTTTATGGTTGATCAGATAACCGTCTCGCAGCAACATGGTGTGCAGACGAGGAGCGCCAAACTTGCGCCGTTGTTCCGCCAGTTCTCG
>CAYGFJ010000290.1:0-2385 GCA_964349115.1 uncultured Francisellaceae bacterium | reverse complement strand
CAGTATTCGTGAAGCGGAGATTTTGATGGATCTCTATGCCAAAGCAGGGGTCTCGAGACACCGTGTTTTGATTAAATTGGCGGCGACTTGGGAGGGCATCAAGGCTGCGGAGATTTTGGAGAAACAAGGCATTCATTGCAATCTGACCCTCTTGTTTAGTTTTGCTCAAGCGCGGGCCTGTGCCGATGCTGGGGTCACGCTGATTTCGCCTTTTGTGGGCCGAATTTATGATTGGTACAAAGCGCGTGAGCAGCGGGATTATGTGGGGGATGAAGACCCTGGGGTGCAATCGGTCAAAAAGATTTTTAATTATTATAAAACCTATGGCTACTCCACGATTGTGATGGGTGCGAGCTTTAGAAATTTAGGCGAAATTGAAGCCTTGGCGGGCTGTGATTATTTGACGATTAGCCCCACTTTTCTGGATGCGCTGTCAAAAGAAGAAGGAGTCTTGAAGCAGGCGCTGAATGCACAAAAGGTGAATCGACTGCCTGAGCGCGAACCTGCATTGTCAGAAGCGGCGTTCAGAATGGATCACAATCAAGATGCCATGGCGACGGAAAAATTGGCAGAGGGGATTCGCCTCTTTTGTAAAGATATAGTGAGTTTGAAGCACCTGTTGCAGGAAGCATTATGAAAAGTCTCAACTTGTATGGGTTTGCATCAGGGATTGCAGCGAATAATCCGGATTGTGGACTCGGGCCACTTTATCTGTACTATCATCCAGAACTGTGGGGAGACCTGCCTTTTGAAGTGGAATGGAAAGATCTTTTGATGGCGACGAGTGAATTGCGAGGCTTGGATGTCCTGCCTGAATTGCTGGAAATCAGTACCTTGTTGGCTGAAGATATTTCACAGGCAGTGTCAGCGGGTGAGCCGTTTTGCGTTGTGGGTGGCGACCATTCTGTTGGAATAGGCAGCTGGAGTGGGGCCGCCCACGCTTTGCGTGAAAAAGGCCCTTTGGGACTTATTTGGGTGGATGCCCATATGGACACGCATACGCCAGACACCAGCCCATCGCAAAATATTCATGGCATGCCGATTTCACATTTGCTGGGGCATGGCCTCGCGCCCCTCTGTGAACTCTTGGACAAAGCCCCTAAAGTTTTACCAGAGCACCTCTGCTTGATTGGCGTTCGTAGTTTTGAGCCAGGTGAGGCGCAGTTGCTTCAAGATTTGAATGTGAAAGTGTATACCATGGAAGAAGTCACGCAGCGTGGTTTGGATGTGGTGTTTGCTGAGGCTCGTGACAGCTTGTTCACAAAAATCAAACACTTTGGCCTCACCATTGATTTGGATGCCTTTGATCCCACAGATGCCCCAGGTGTTGGCTGTCAGGAAGCAGGGGGAATTCGCAGTGCTGAGTTTGTAAAAGTCGTGAAAGGTCTCGCGCGTTATCCAGGATTTGTGGGCATGGAAATTGCAGAATTAAACCCCTTGTTGGATGATCAGGCAAAAACAGCAAAGTTGATTCCTGAGATTGTGAAGGCAGTGTATGCAGAATGATGCTGCAGCGCTTCCAATCGGCGTCTTTGATTCTGGCGTCGGCGGCCTCACAGTCTATCACGCTTTAAAAGCGGCTCTCCCGCATGAGAATTTTCTGTATCTGGGTGACACCGCCCGCGTGCCCTATGGAATCAAAACACCTGACACCATCATTCAGTATGCGATACAAGCCGCTCGCCTTTTGACGGATGAAGGCATTAAATTTTTGGTCATTGCCTGCAACACCGCAACTGGCCCTGCTTTACCGATTTTGCAAAAAATCCATGCAAAGATCCCTATCATGGGGGTGATTGAGCCCGGTGCTGCAGCTGCTATGGCGGCTTCCAAAACAAAACGAATTGGTGTCATCGCCACCTCAGCCACTGTTGCGGCTCATAGTTATTATGAGGCTTTGAAGTGTTTAGATGCCCGTGCGCATATTGTTGAAAAAGCCGCAAGTTTGCTGGTTCCTCTGGCAGAAGAAGGCCTGATTGAAGGCGATATTCCCCTCTCGATTGTCCATCATTATTTGGATGAACTGTTGAACCAGAAAGGCGACCAGACACTGGACACCCTCATTTTAGGCTGTACGCATTTTCCAGTGTTAGCCAAAGTCATTCGCCAGGTTGTGGGGGATGCCATGCACATTGTGGACTCCGCAGAATCCGTCAGTCAGGCAGTTCGCAGGTATTTTGAAACCCATGCCGCATTGCAAAATCAACAAAAAACAAAGGGCTTCTCCCAGTTTTGGGTCACCGACGGCGTCGGCCGGTTCATGCATGTGGCCAAGACTTTTTTAGGTGAAGACCTGTCAGTGGAGCAGGTGAAGTTGGTGGATTTGATTTAAAAAAACCTCCCCCCTTGAGCGCTTCGCGCGAGAGGGGAAGGACCCCCTCCTCC
>CAYGFJ010000289.1:1978-2388 GCA_964349115.1 uncultured Francisellaceae bacterium | reverse complement strand
TGTTACTCGTTTGACAAGATTGAAATTCAGACAATTTGACTCTCTCTCTGAAATTTTTTATACTCCTTCTTGACAAGGAGGCTTCATGCCGAAGAGTGCCAGCATTGTCGATGGGGATCTGGTGATCAAAAAACTGCCCGATCAGCCGTCCGACACGCCCGACCAGAGTTGCGGCAGCCTAACCGGCGACTTCGCCGAAGCGGTGCCCACAACCACCAAACCCAGATGCCCACGCGACGGATACATTCTCAATCGCGATGGCAGCTGTACTGGCTGCGTGATTGAAACCCTGTGACCAAAACGCCGCTCCGAGATCATCTCAAAGGGCGGCGTTCAACATTGTTTCTCTTATCTGTCACATAAGTCCTATTTGTCTTATTGTAATTTCTTTTTTAGCAAATCATTTATCA
>CAYGFJ010000289.1:0-1968 GCA_964349115.1 uncultured Francisellaceae bacterium | reverse complement strand
AGAACAAAGAATCCACCACCTCTTTCACGACCATACCATCAGCCTTGCCTTTCAGTTCTTTCATAACCATACCAACTAAAAACCCAAAACTCTTTTGCTGTCCTGCTTTAAAGTCAGTAACCGCTTTAGAATTTGCAGATATAACCTTATCCACTGCTTCAGAAATGGCTGACTCATCGCTCACCTGCTTTAAGCCCAAATCTTCCACAATATTACTCGGGTCTCCCCCGCTTTCAAACATAACTTTAAATACTTGCTTGGCAGCGGAAATGGAAACCTGTCCGCCATAAACCATTTTAATAAGTTCTGCTAAATTTTCTGGAAAAACCTTGCTCTCTTGAGGGTTTATATTCTCGGCATTTAACATGGCACTAAATTCCTGCAAACACCAATTAGCAGCGGGCTTTACAAGTTGATTTAATTTCAAATTCAAAGCAGGCTCCTGCGCTATCCATTCCTGAAGCTCTGACACCACATCTTCAAAATAATAAGACAACTCTTTCCAATTAATTAAATTCTCTGTATCAGCTTCTGAAAGTCCATATTCCTCCACAAAACGCGTACGTTTTTGTGCTGGAAGTTCCGGCATCCTGCGTTTTAAATCTTCCAAATACTCTTGAGAAAAATGCATTACCGGCAAATCAGGTTCTGGCATATACCTATAGTCTTGTGCGTCTTCTTTACTTCTCTGCTCAACAGTACAATTATTTTTTTCATCCCAACCCATTGTTACCTGTTTTGGAGTTTCCCCTTTTTGAAGCATTTCAATATGGCGCGAAATTTCGTAATTAACAGCGCTTTCCGCAAACTTAAAACTATTTATATTTTTTACCTCAACTTTATAATTTGGTAAACCGGTTTCTCCTGGTTTTCGTACTGAAATATTGGGCTCACAGCGCATAGTACCTTTTTCCATATCAGCGCTGGATGCGCCCAAATACCTAACAATATTTCTAAGTTCCTGCAAAAATATTCTACCTTCTTCCGCGCTTTCTATTTCCGGCTCAGTGACAATTTCAAGTAAAGGCGCTCCCGCGCGATTATAATCCACCAAAGAATACGAAAGACCTTCAGGGTGAATATTTTTTCCAGCATCTTCTTCTAAATGAGCACGTGTGATACCGATACGCTTAGAGCGAAGCACCTTTTTCCCCTCTCCTTCCGGGAGAGGGTGGCCTGCATCGGCCGGGTGAGGGTCTGTAATCGGCACCACAATATCCAAATACCCGTTTCTTGAAATAGGCTTGTCGTATTGGGAAATTTGGTAACCTTTGGGCAAATCCGGATAAAAATAATGCTTGCGGTCAAATTTTGAATATTCATCAATCGTGCAATTCAAAGCCAAGCCCACCATGGCGGCAAGTCGTATGGCTTCTTTATTAGCCACAGGCAGTGTCCCCGGCTGACCAGTATTCACTTCATCAATATCCACATTGGGTTCGGTTTGGTCCGGATTATTTGCAGCACGACCAAACATCTTGCTTTTTGTGGCAAGCTGGATATGAATTTCAAATCCTATTACTGGTTTGTATTCAGTTGTATTATCAACGGTCTGCATATTAATTAAATTTTAGGATTTTCAAAATCTTTGCCCCGATATTCCCACCCGTTTTCAGTTCGCTCAAAACTTACACCATGTATTTTTTGCTCACCAGGAGGAGTACCAAAATCAATAAATAACCTCAAATGTCCTTGCTCATTTACTGACAATTTTATCTGTCTAATATTTTTTCTTTCAGACCCTGTTAATCTAAGTAATAAATTTGCGACATCTTCACGGGTACAAAGTTCCGGATGGGCTTCAAGTAATGCTTTAGCCTCTGGTGATATTATAATCCGTTCATCTGTCTTTATGTCAGGAGAAAATTCTCCTCTTTTGATTAATTCGCTCATAAATTAAAAACTTGGATGTTTTTTATGCCAATCCGTCGCTTGTTGAAATGCGTATCCAACATTAAACACCTGTTG
>CAYGFJ010000288.1:0-2393 GCA_964349115.1 uncultured Francisellaceae bacterium | reverse complement strand
TCCAGCTGCTTGGTCAAGCTGGATTTAATTGTGCGCGCTTGCTTAGAGTATTGTTATTTTTTATCGCGATAAACCTGGTTGTAATGCTTTTATTTGCGTCTTCTATACGGTTTATCTATGGAGAATTTTCATTACAGGGCATTACTGAATGGTGCGGCATCCTCGCAGAATTCATTATTTTTGATCTTTCAATTCTGTGCTTATCGCTCTCAAAAAATAATGGGTTATCATTTATTTTTTCTGGATTTATCATTTTGGTTTCAGGTGATATCTTCATAAATTACTCCTATCTTTCGCACACAGACCTCTTTGAAACCTATGGGGAATTGCTATGGTTTTTAGGGCTCATCTTTATTCTCTGTGGCATGTCAGTTCTTTATAAGCTGAAGCAATACACTATGAAAGACTGGTTGCGCCCTTGCAATACGGTCAAAAGCAAATTGGCTTTTTGGGCTTTTAGCATTTCCATGATCAATATAGTGCCCATCTTTGTCTTGGCCTATCTCTTCTCGAATATCGACCGAACTGTATTTATCATTTTGCCATTGTTTCTAATGGTTTATTCCATTGTGGTGGTCATTTTATCTATCTTTATTGGCAGGCGTTTTGAACATCCATTCAAAAAATTGGCTACCAATATCGAGAAGCTTATGCTCAATAACGATAAAAGCAGCATGGACAGTGACTTTTCAACAGCTGAGTTTATTGCCCTACAACAATTTATCGTTGAGGCATGTGATTTGAAAGAAGAAAGAGACCGGGCTCAAAAAAGACTGCTTGAACTCTCAGCTCGAGTGGCCCATGACATTCGTTCACCGGCGGCGGCTTTGATTGTGTTGTCAGAGGAGTGTGCGAGTGTTTTGCAGGAGGAAGATCGCATTTTGTTGCGGGAGGCGGCGCATACGATTGAGGATATTGCGAATAATTTGCTGGCGGAATATGGGCCAAAAGGGGTGGGCCAAGCAAAGGCTGATGGGCAGGCACTCTTGGTGTCGGCACTGGTTTTGCAGGCCTTGGCAGAAAAGAAGCTGCAGTTTAAGGGGCGGGGCGTTCGGTTTAAGCATTTATTTGATAAGCGTGCGAATTTTGCTTTTGTGGAAGGCAATGCGACTGAGTTTAAGCGGATGGTGTCTAATGTGTTGAACAATGCGGTGGATGCTTGTATTGATCGGGCGGGGCTTATTGTTTTGTCTTTGCAATTTGAAGAGCTTCATCGTCAGGTGACACTCTCGATTCGCGATAATGGCAAGGGGATGCCCCCTCATGTGATTGATAAAATTATGAAAGCACAGCCTGTGACTGCTGGCAAAAAGGATGGTCATGGCATTGGCTTGGGCCAAGTTCGGCAAACTTTGGGCGATTATCAAGGGCACATGGAAATTGCATCAACCCCTGGGGATGGGACGGAGGTTCGCTTGATTTTTCCAGCCTCAACAAGCCCAGCCTGGATGGCCCAGCGTATTGAATTAGACCCTTCTGCGATGGTGATCATTTTGGATGATGACGCTTCGATTCATACTGCGTGGGATCATCGTTTTAAGAAAGTGGTTGCCGAAAGCTCTGCTTTGAAAGTGGTGCATTTTCGAGAAGGGGAAAAAGCCATTCAGTTTGTCTCGACTTTAAGCGAAGCGGATCGTGAACACTTGTTTTTGCTAACAGATTACGAGCTTTTGAATCAAGAATTGAATGGACTGGATGTTTTGGAAGCGACGCAAATACAGCATTCCGTTTTGGTCACCAGTCATTATGCTGAGCTGGATGTAATGGAACGTGCTGCAAAGCTTAAGGCAAAAATCCTGCCCAAGCTCTTGGTGGTGGATTTGCCCATTATGCTCACACAGCCTGTGAATACCAAGGCTGTGAATACAAAGCCCGTGCCCACAGAGGACAAGCATGCTGATGTCATTATTGTGGATGACAAACCACAGTTTATGAAGCTCTTGATTCGCCATTATCTCAAAGACAAAGACGTTGCGTTTTACAGCGACCCCCATCAGTTTTTGGCAGAGTGTGAAGGCTTTGCCAAAACGACCCCTGTTTGTCTTGATGATGATTTTGGATTGACTGACTTAAACGGCCGAGACTTGGCCAAGCAATTGCATGCAATGGGGTTTTTGAAGCTGTACTTGATTTCAGGGCGGAAGTTCGATGACCTTCCACCTTATTTGACCGCCATTGACAAAAATGCGATTGGAACGGTTTTTGAAATCCCTTAATAATGCCGCTGAATCCCAGCGGCGGCGGCTTCCGTATCCACTTCATCCAGGTATTCCGCCGCAATGTCTGAGCACTCACGAAGGGTTTTCAGAGCTGAAAGGCAAGTTTCAAAATGGTCTTTCATCTGGGGGTCTGAGACTTTGAGTTCCTGACACAATTTTGGCAGCAATGTGTTG
>CAYGFJ010000287.1:0-2424 GCA_964349115.1 uncultured Francisellaceae bacterium | reverse complement strand
ATCTTATTCTTGGCGATAAGGCCAAGGACCTCGATATGACCTCTGGACAGCAATTGATCAGGGAGAAGCTTGAGGAGATTTTCGCCGCTGATGGGAACGCCAACCCGACCCTGAAAACAGAGGCGTTTGGCCTGGTAGAGCAGGCTCGGGCCAATTCCGGGGCTTTTGACGAGTATCTTGCTTCATTGATCAGCCGCTTCGAACTCCAAGTGGATCAGGCCCCGGAGGAAAGTGTGGAGAGTTGGGCGCGACTGCTTGCCTCCTTGGAGTCGATCAGGGATCGTGGTCAGATTTTTAAGAGTCCGGAAGTCCTGCGCTATGTCGAGGGTCTGCAGGCCCATCTCCTGAACGCCGGCGTAGTGGCTAAAAGTAATAGCATTACCGACGTGGTCAAAAAAGTGAATCAGGAACTCTATGAGAGTGACCCCGGAAAGTTCCGGGTGCCGGATAACGCCAAGTCCGTGGCTGAGTGCCTTCTCTCCTACCAGAGCAGTCATAAGCCGGATGATCTTTGGCATTTTGTCACCCCGAATCTTAGCAGGGCCAATGTCTGGATTCAGCTCAGAGATGGTGACAACAAGACCGCTGAGGCCGTAGTTAGTGCCGTTGATGAGTTCATGGCCAAGAACCCGCCGCCGGTTCTTCTTGAGCATCAATGGGCCGGTTTGAATTATATCAACATCGTCTGGCAGGACAAAATGGTTTCCGGCATGGGCAATTCCCTGCTCGGCAGTTTTGTCATGGTCTTTATCATGATGATCGTTCTCTTTCGATCGGTACTCTTCGGGATTCTGGCTATGTTGCCCCTGTCATTGACCATTGTTGTGACCTACGGCTTTATTGGATGGATAGGTAAAGATTACGATATGTCGGTGGCGGTGTTGTCATCTCTTGCCTTGGGGTTGGCTGTGGATTTTGCCATTCATTTTCTGCAGCGGGCTCGCGTTAGTTACGCCGAAACCAAGTCCTGGGCCTTGTGTACACAGACCATGTTTGAGGAACCAGCTCGAGCCATCAGCCTCAACATCATCATCATCGCCGTAGGCTTCTCGCCGATGCTCTTCTCCTCCCTAACCCCATTCAGGACCGTCGGGGCTCTCTTTTCCGCCATTATGGTTATCTCAGGGATTTGTACCCTGTTGTTGCTCCCTGCCTGTCTGACCCTGATGCGCAATCTTCTTTTTGGGGAAGATGCGGGGGTGGACGGCGTGGTCTACGAAGAGCTGGCGGCTGAGAGAGTCCGTACTGATCGGGACGAAAGGATGGATGGTTAGACCATCCAATTCTTGGCCGGAAGCATACGAGTTGAGTGAGGGGCTATCGTTGATTCTTGCGCAAGATAACGGGAAAAACTCTCCAAAATACCACGACCTTTTGTAAGGAAGACAATGCTGAAGGAAACCGTTGAACTGACAATGAGTCATGTAGGTCTTGGCCATTTAACCGAATACGCCTTATTGGTCTTATTTGCCAATAGCCATAGTCATTATTTAACTTTAAATACTTCCGTAACGCCGGATGAAATTGTAGATTCAAAAGGGAATTTTCTATATCCTGCCTATTTCATGACCCATTTACGCATCCCAATAAACAGAAATCTGAATCAATATAAGAATTGGGAGAAATTAAATGTCGGGGTTCATGTGGAAGTCTTCGGGCAATCGATGTTGGAATCAGAATACGTGCTTGGCAAGGAAAATGAGTCCTTCAGTAGTATAGAGGAAGGGCATTCCGCAGGTTTGCCGTATATGAAAGCCAACAGTCTTTTTATTGTTGATACAAGGGAAAACGGCAACAGAAAAATAGTCATTTCAAACCCGGATAAACATTGCGTCAATACGCTCAATAAAACGACCACGCCTCCCGTCGCCATGAGAAGGGCAAATGAAGTCCGGGAAAATGGATTCGGATTTGACCCTGATATGCTGGAAATGACTAAAATTAAGCCATTAACGTATAGGCCTGAAAGAGGAAGAGATGGTTCTTATCACCACACCTTAATCTTTGCCAAGTTCAGTGAAATTATGGATTGGGCTGAAAAAGAATATTTGTTGATGAACGAGGAGCTTTCGATTCCGCAAAAAATGCTTGGGTCGTTGCGATTGCTGGAGAGAGAAACGTTTTATTATGGAAACATTTTTCCGGAAGAAGAAATGAGAATTCAAGTACGCGGAAGAATGAAAAAATGTGCTAAAGATTTCCCCGTTGAGTCAAATAAATATTTTTCAGTCGCCGAAATGGATTTTGATTTTGAAATATCTTCAAGAAAAACGAACGAATTATTAGTTATGTCCAGGGCAAAAAAGCTCATATCATTGCCCCTGGAATCGACAGAGTTATTGTTTGACTTTAACAGACTTTGGAAGCAAATCTAAAAAAATCCTGACGAGGGAGCATCCAGAAAACAGAGAGGTATCGCCATGC
>CAYGFJ010000286.1:0-2427 GCA_964349115.1 uncultured Francisellaceae bacterium | reverse complement strand
GCAACATTCTCTGAACTAAGCAAGGTCCGAGGATTTTAACATTTGCTTTTTGGCGCCCCCGAGCAATTCCAATCATTTTACGAAATTGATCAAGATTAAAACTCTTTGTAAAAAGCCCTTCCTGCAGCATAACATTAATTATTTCAAGCTTACCCCAGATAATATCGTCCCATAATACCACAGAGATCACCTGATCTCTCTAGGAATAAGGAGTGCTGACATAGAGGAGTGATCACTATCAGGGTTCCATTTGCTGGCAGTGGCACGCTCCTTTGAGTATCACAATAACCTAAAAATTTTACCTCATAGAAGGCCTCTAGATATTTTTGAAATTTACCCAAGATCTGAGGGCAATGCTTTTGATCATACGTTGATAAATAATAATTTTTAATCTCAGGCAATTTAAGATCATAAAAAACATTTCACAACCCTCTTAAACATTAATATGCACCCGACAATTCTATTAAGCTCCCAGCACACATCATACTATCATTACACGCAAGTGCAGCTACAAAGGGAGCAATTTCTTCTGGACTGCCAAATCTACCCAATGGCATTTTTTGAATTCTCTGCTCATAATACTCAGGATGAGTATATTTTTTCTCTGCCCAAACACTACCTTCATGCTCCAATATTCCTGGCAACACCGCACAAACCATCACATTATCTTTTGCATAAAAACGCGCTGTACTTTTTACATATGCGTTAACTGCTGCCTTTGCCGCAGCATAACCGGGTGCTGATTGACCTGTTAGACTCGCATCAGAACTGATGTGGATAAGACGACCGTGCCCACGCTTTACCATGCGGGGAATAAAAAACTGATTAAGCTCAACTGCAACCTCAAGATTAAGCCGCATCGAGCGCCGCAGTGCATCTTGTGTTAACGGTGACTCATCCCCTTTTACCCTGCCACCCAAAGCATGAATTATTATATCGGGTATTAACCCTTTTTGGACCATTTTCTGCATCATATCTTGCAAACAATCCTCTTGGGTTAAATCACCACAAAAGATCATATGCTGTTCTGCACTATTCAATCGATTTTGTGCTTGTTTTAATTTTTCTAATGAGCGCCCCGTTAGTAATAACTGATGTCCTTTCTGTGCCAGATTTTTGGCAATCTCAAAACCTAAACCACCACTGCTTCCAGTGATTAATACAAGAGGATTTTTTCTTAGGTTCGATAAATTCAAACTAACTCCTATTCGCTTTTTTGTGGCAACACACCGCAAAAAGATAATGAGCCATTGGATAAAATCCAGTGTGAACGACTTCATCATTCATAGAAAAGATAAAAACATTGTGAAAAAATTTTGACATCAGCGCCTTAAGCTCTTTATGATCTTTACAATTAACATGACCTTCTTTACTGGGAGGCGAAGCATAGGCTTGCGATTGAATAGAAGGCATCCCAATAATCAACACGCCCGTATCAACAAGAGAACTAACAATATTTTCCACAAAACAGATCTCTTGGCTTTGAGGAATATGCTCTAAAACATCTAGTGAGTAGGCACCATCAAAGCTTCCAGGCACGGGACCTTTCAACATATCATGTATCTCACAATCAAATTTCCATCGCTCGTCCATACGCTCATGAACATCTTTGATAAAAATTGGATCAAAATCTATCGCCTTCAAACGCCCTACTTCTTGCAAAACCACCCGCGTTCCAAAAGCATCTGCACAGCCCACCTCTAACACATTAGAAAGCCCGCTAAATATTTTTGCTACAAACTTATATCGGGACAATACAAATAATATTCTTTTAGGATCGTCATGCCACACTTGATTACTCATCAAGCCAAATTGTGCTAAACCATACCGCTCAGCAAGTTCAACACAAGTTTGATATTGCACTTCCTTCGTGGCATTTTCATTTGTTTTATTCATCGCTTTATTTCCTATTTTGCCATCATACTAATTAACATTCGGCCTGTCGCCCCTATCTTCACCGCGCTCACAGCATCATTTATCTGTTGCAAAGAACACTCCTGCGTAATCAACCCATCTAATTGCATTTTCCCCTGTTTCAACAACTTCAAATAACGCGGAATATCCTCATCTGGCATCGCGCTTCCCCCATGCGACCCTTTCAAAATCTTATCAAAATGCAGGGGCAACGAATAAATAGAAATATTCTGCCCCGCTTTAGGAACGCCCACTAAAATAGTTTTACCTTTTGGGTGGGTCAGCTCGTAGGCCTGTTCAATGACTCTTGGATTTCCAGTGGTATCAATCACTACATCTGCGCCTTGATCACCAACAATTTTTTTAATTTCAGCAATTACATTTTTTTCTATACTTGAATTGATACCGTGGGTCAAACCAAATTGCTTTGCTAATTCCAGTTTATTGTCGGTCAGATCAGTTCCTACAATAGGATAAGCAGATACCAAGGACGCCGCCTGGGCGATATTTAAG
>CAYGFJ010000285.1:0-2436 GCA_964349115.1 uncultured Francisellaceae bacterium | reverse complement strand
AAGAAGAAGATCCTAAAGCGGAATTGATGCGCCGCTTTGCTTTAAGTCAGATTCAGGCGGAAGCCATTTTGGAAATCCGTTTGCGTCAATTGGCCAAACTGGAAGAAGTCAAAATCAGAGCGGAACAGGATGAATTGGCGAAAGAGCGAGATGCCCTGCAAAAAACATTGGGTTCGCGCAGTTTGCTCTTGGCCAAAATGGCCCAGGAATTGGAGCTCATCAAAAAAGAATTTGGCGACCCTCGTCGCAGCAAAATAGTGGCGCGCACTGAGGCCAAAGCCTTGAAGGAAGAAGCGCTGATCCCCAGTGAAACCGTGACGGTGATTTTGTCTAAATTAGGCTGGATCCGCGCGGCCAAAGGCACTGAGATTGATGTCAGCAATTTGTCCTACAAAACCGGAGACAGCCTCTTGCAAAGTTGCGTTGCCAAAAGTAATCAGCCTTTGATATTGCTGGACAGCCATGGTCGGGCGTACACGAGCTATCCCCACAAACTGCCGTCTGCCCGCGGTCAGGGAGAGCCTTTGACCAGCCATTTCAACCCGGAATCGGGGGCCACTTTTTTGACCATGATCGGCGGTGAACCCACCGACAAAGTCCTGCTTGCCAGCAATGAAGGCTATGGCTATGTCACCACCATCGCTGACATGAGCACCAAAAACAAAGCAGGCAAAGCCCAAATGAGCCTGAGCGCCAATGCCTTGCCGCTCACGCCTGTCAAAGTATTAGACGACAATGCCTTCGTGATTTTGCTCACCCAAGCCGGTCGCCTCCTGATGTTTGCTGTGAAAGACATCCCCATTCTCCCACGCGGAAAGGGCAACAAATTGATTCAACTGAAAAAAGAAGACTGGCAAAAAGGCGAAGATGCCTTGGTTAAACTCCTGATCTTGGCTCCTCAGGATGTCCTTGAAATCACCACCGCCAAAAAATCAAAACAGCTTAAATTCGACGATCTTCAAGCCTTTATGAGCGATCGGGCCAAACGCGGAGCCATGCTGCCGAAGGATTTGTTGAAGTGGGTTGAGATTCATTAGGCTGATGACGGCGCTGAATCCTGGTGGGGGGATTTTACAGCACTCAGTGCTCCTGTGGAGAAGCACAGCGCTTCAGATCTAGCAGCTTTTGGAGGTGTAAAAATTGTTTTGTCAGGAATGGCCGCGAGTCTTTCAGTCCATTTTTTCAGTCTGGTGGTTATTTCATTTGCAAGAAATTCACTTGATTTTCCTCCAGCTACGTTGACAATATCATCGGCCAAGTTATCCAGCATGACATATTGATCATGGTTTTCTCTATTATCTGCCCCTATTGCATCCAGCCTGTCTTGAATGGAGTCCAGTAATGCGTTGGCAGCTGCAAATGCAGCAGTGATGTGTGCTTGGCGTGGCGTAGGCTGCATTGCAGCACGATATTTTTCTTGAAGTGCTTCGATTTCATCTTTGATTTCCAGCCATGCAGGGGCTTCTTTACCACCCATTGACCCACGCAGCTGTTGGTCTTTTGGTACAAATGCAGTGTGAATGTCTTCTATGTTGGGCCTGACTTCGTGATCAATGGCCAACATTTTTTTTAAAAGAACATTTTGCTCTCTATTCAAGGATGTAATTGTGACTGAAAGTGTTTCTAACTTTGTATAATCAATTCCCCTTTCATCGAGGAATGCAGGACCGGATAGATAGATTTGAAAAAGAGGAGGGTCCATTATTTCCAAGATGATGCAGCCCAGTGCAAAGATGTCAGCCCTCAAAGAGGCGTCGCCATCCTTAAAAACTTCAGGCGCTAGGTAGAGGGGCGTGCCGCGACGCATATTAGCAACGACTTCTCTGGGCTCACAAGGATGGCTGAAATCAAAATCAACTAAGTGAGCAGTGCCTGTATCTTTATCAAATAAGACGTTCTCGGGCTTCAAGTCCAAATGCGCCAAGCGATCTACTTGATGATAGACATAGAGAGCTTTGATTGTGGCGTAAACCATCTGCAAGCACATGGCCTTATCGGGTTCTGGTTCGGGAGGCGAAGGGTACAAAGTGTTATAGAGGTCCGCTCCGGGTTTTCGCGCATGAATGTAGCCAATGACACACAAAAATCTTGTAGGCAGAGCATCTGGAAACTCGGCATTCGTCATCAGTAGGTCGCACATCAAAACAGCTGTAACTTCTTTTTTTCGACTCAATTGCACCAACGACCATTGTAGATTTTGTTGTGTTTTTTTGTGCTCCAGTGATCCGAACTGCTTAGGACGTTTAGGAATTGACATAACAAGCTCGGGATCTTGAGCGATGGCATATACGTTTTTCCAGGTCCCTTCGGCTAATTTGCTAAAAGGAGAGCCGCTTGCAGGCAGAAAAGACCTAAGTACGGTAGATGACTGGAACACCGCTGTTGGATTGGCATAAAACCCTTCGATTTCCTCTGGCGCGAGTCGAATGACAGGAT
>CAYGFJ010000284.1:0-2442 GCA_964349115.1 uncultured Francisellaceae bacterium | reverse complement strand
CGAACCCCTGATAACTGATTGGAAATCAGTTGTGTTACCGCTACACCATACCCGCCTGCAACAGCTGTGCGGTACGCACTGCGGGCAGACCCGCGGCTACTGTTGTGTGGTGAAGCTCAGAGTCGAACTGAGATAGCTTGTTCTTCAGACAAGTGCCTTGACCACCTTGGCTACTTCACCTCTTACGTAAGAATTATAGCAGACAAAAACTGACCAGAATACTTGCTACAATCAAAAAAGGATGCTCAAATTCAGGCTAACTAAGCGCATCTACAATCAGCGGAGAGACTACCCCGATCAAAAAACCAATTATCGGCGGTATATAGATAACATTAATTGTTTCAGCGCGAGACGAGCCTTCACCTCTGGCAATACTTGATATCACCTGACCGGCCATAGCACCAGCAAAAGCACCGACTAGACCAATGAACATCATAGAGTCTTTCAATTCTGGAGTTATTCCCATATAAAAAACTTTTAGTTAAAGATATTAACTAATATTTAAAACTGTATCCCCATCAAATATTTATTACCTTTTCCGGTAATATCTCGCACTTGCTCAAGAGTCACACCACTACCCTTCAAAGCACTAGATGCCTGGTTCTTCCACCTATTAATGGTCTGCTGCTTCTTGGCAGCGGACATTGCCACAAAAGCGGTGCTCGTTGGCTGCGATTTCATCAATCTTCTAAAAGATACGAGAATTTTATTTTTCTGTTTCATAGTAATTGACCCATCTTCGACTGCAAGTTGTAGCTTGGCTGCTACAAAATCAAGATGTTCCACGTGCTCTACATTTTCAACGCGCTTTGAATAAGCTTGGGATGGAGGCACAAATAGTAATACTCCAACAAACAGTAATAGGGTGGCAAAAACTACTTTTGTGCTTTTTTTCATATGGGATGTATTTTATCATGTGGAGTTTCAAGATCAAGATGTGGTCTTTTTCGCAGATGTTAGAACGTCTCTGCGGCCGCCTCCGGCGGCCTGATATCGAGCGCGGCGGTGCGGGCGCCGCGCAGTCATTTTGTTTTTTTCGCGCGCGGTCCACCAGCTTTGCTGGCGACATTATGACACATTTATTATTTTTCTAACACTATGTCTGGTTTTTCGACCCAATCGCTACCATTCGGCGAATAGCTACGTAATCGATAAAAATCATTATATGCTAATCTTTCTGAAAGTTTTCGATTGTATCGATCAAATTGTCTTTTTCTATCTTCTGGATCTTCTAGGTAATGTAATATGCCTTTTGTTCCATGTTGTGGCTCTCCAAACCAATGGCCTGCAGGGTAAATAATCGCTGCTTGTTCGGGTGAATTATCACTTGTCCCAATTTGTGATAGAGATTCGGCAATAAATACATGCCGAATATCCAACTCGATCCCCATAGGATCTTTATCACCGGCCATAAGAAAAGTGCCAAATCCTACTCCGCCGACTGCAGCACCATATGAATATGCTAGCTTTGCAATTGATTTGATCGTTTTTCCTACGCTAGTATTATCATAATTCTTAGTGTGCTCAGCAGCTTGGGCTGCAAAAGGGGTAGCGGCAACTGCGCCAAGTACCGGCATCCACCAATTGCGTGTTGCACGCAATTTAACAAAAGCTTCAGAATATGCTGGGTCTACTACTAATATTTCTTTATTTCTTTGTAACGAAAATTTTGCAATTTCTTCGAATAAATAGTTTAACTCACCATACTCTGATAAATAATCTATTGCATAGTCTATCAAGGGATTTTCTTGTAAGTGTGGTTCATAGTCTGCTGGAAAATATTCAGGGATTATTGTCGGGTATTTTTCAAGTTCCTTTATTATTTCCTTGCCATCTTTTTGCCACGTTTCTTTGTCATGCTCAGTAATAATTGGTGTAAGCTCCATTTTCCCAATCTTAATTTTTTCACCGATAAAATCCTTTTTTTCACCCGTTACTGCTTCGATTGCTGGCAAGTAAGGACTCATGGCAAGGCCACCTAACACTGAACCAGATAACTTCAAAAAATCTCTCCTTGATAATCCCTTGCTTTCACCCATGAATTCATGATAACTAAGAGATGAACCCAACACAACCGAACCGCTTTTTTAGTGGCCGTATTGGACAACATCGAAGCGATTCAGGTTGGGTTCAACCAGTACGGCCACTAAACGTATTAACAGCAAAGATCAGGCACCTTAAAATTTTTGCGTTGGCTGGCTGATTCTTTTTTGTCGCCGACTGACCTGTGAGCTAAAAAGGGGCTATACAGCGCTCAGGCGGGGCGCCTGGCGCGCTGACATCGAAAATTGGCCGGAGTGCAAAATTGTGGACCCAAGAGGACTCGAACCTCTGACATCTTCGATGTAAACGAAGCGCTCTACCAACTGAGCTATGGATCCTAGTTGGGTGGGCCCACTGGGATTCGGACCCAGGACACCCTGCTTAAGAGGCAGGTGCTCT